>NZ_JBSGBN010000026.1:0-83185 GCF_053601275.1 Streptomyces sp. NPDC004752
CCCCCCCCCCCGCGCCGCCCCGCCCGCCGCCGTGTGCGGGCCAGGGGAGGGAGACGGGAGGAGGCGAAGTCCACCGCCCGGTACGTGTGCGACGGGCGGGGGAGACAGCTCCACCGTCCGGTGCGCGTACGACGGCCCCCGCGTCGGGGCATTCCTTCGGGTTCGGGATTCGCCCGCCCGGCGCGCCGCTCCGGGACCGCCCGGACGGCACCGTGCGCTCGATCGCCTGGGTCGGCCCGAAGCGGGCCTGCCTGCCGACGTGGTCGCCAGGGTGCCTGCCGACATTTGTCGCCGTCGGGCGGCCGTCCGTACCGACAGGGCCTCGGGGCGCGTACGAGTCGCCGCCGCGGTACGAGAGCCGGGCACGCACGAACCCCGCCGCTCCGGCACGCGCAAACTGCCGCTCCGGCAGGTGATCGGGCACGCGCAGGCCGTTGGCGCGGCAGGTGATCGGGCACGCGCAAGCCGTTGCTCCGGCAGGTGATCGGGCGCGCGCAAGCCGTTGCTGCGGCACGCGATCGGGTACGCGAGGTGCACCGCGCGTCGCCGTCTTCCCCCGCCCGGATGTCACTCGTCCTCGCCGACGGGACGCCGCTGCCTCACCACGCCTGGATACCGGTCACCTTCGCCGCCAGGAAGCCGCGGTCACCCTCCGTCGCGGCAGCGCGCCGCTTGTCGTGGCACGGCGCCGCTCACCCGCGCTGACAAGGCGCCGATGGCATCTCGTGGTCGGGCTTCGGCGGGTGTGGCGTCGTGCGGGTCAGGCTCGTGAGCGGTGGGCCAGGTAGGCGAGGGTGCCGAGGAGCAGGCGGGCCGCCGGGGGCCTGGTCGCCGAGTCGAGGGCGGGCGGGCGGAGCCAGTGGACCGGGCCCAGGCCACCACGGTCGGAGGGCGGCGCCGTGAGATACCTGCCCGGCCCGAGTCCGCGCAGATCGAGGGAGGTCGGGTCGTCCCAGCCCAGGCGGTAGAGGAGCGTGGGAAGTTCGGTGGCGGCGCCGGGGGCGACCAGGAACTGGGCGCGGCCGTCGGGGGTCGCGATGACCGGGCCCAGGGGCAGGCCCATCCGCTCCAGGCGGGCCAGCGCCCGGCGCCCGGCGGGCTCGGCCACCTCCAGCACGTCGAACGCGCGGCCGACCGGCAGCATCACCGCGGCGCCGGGGAACTCGCCCCACGCCTTGGTGACCTCGTCGAGCGTGGCCCCGGCGGGGATCTGGGGTGCGAACTCCAGCGGATGCGCGCCCGGCGCACGGCAGTCCGCCCGGCCGCATGAACAGGCGCCCCCCGCGGTCCGCGCGCCCGGCACCACGTCCCAGCCCCACAGTCCGGTGAACTCGGCGACGGTGGTGCACTCCGACGAGCGGCCACGCCGACGCGTGCCGGAGCGGATCTCGCGCATGCCGCCGATCGTGAAGCCCATGCCCCCTCCAACGGGTCCGGCGCGCCGACGGTTACGGCGCGGAACGAGACGGAAGCGGAACGTGACCATACGGCTCCGTCTACCCCAGCCCCTACGGGAGTCGAGCGGCGCTATGAAGCGTCACCGGTGGCACGCCGGGACGTGCGCGCTCCCGAGTGCACCGCCGCATCCACTTCCGGCCGTCCTGTGTCAAGTGAATCGCGCCCGGGCTACCGGGAGTTCATTCGAAGGGGTGGCGAATGGTGGCGTTTCCTGGATCGCCATGGCTGGACCGGTGATCGTAGGATTACTTTGAGTGCACGAGGCCCGGGGCACATGCACTCATGGGTATGCCGGGGGCATGGCGGCATTCTGTTCGAAGGGTGAGAACTGTCGGACGGGCGGCCGTATTCACCGGCATGCTGATAGGGCTTGGCGCACGCGGTGACACAAGTGGTCTCAGGAATGGGGGCGTTCCAGTGGGCGGCAACGGCGGTGGCGGGACGAACGCTGACAAACGCCCCAATGAGCTGCTCGGCTCGTGGTTCGTCCGCAGCGGCTGGTCCAAGGGCGAGCTGGCCCGCCAAGTGAACCGCCGGGCCCGCCAGTTGGGGGCCGGCCATATCTCGACGGACACCTCCCGGGTGCGCCGCTGGCTGGACGGCGAGAACCCCCGCGAGCCGATCCCCAGGATCCTGTCCGAACTGTTCTCCGAGCGATTCGGCTGCGTCGTCTCCATCGAGGACCTCGGCCTGCGCGCCGCCCGCCCGTCACCCTCCGCGACCGGCGTCGACCTGCCCTGGACGGGCCCGCAGACGGTGGCCCTGCTCAGCGAGTTCTCGCGCAGCGACCTCATGCTGGCGCGGCGCGGCTTCCTCGGGACCTCGCTGGCCCTGTCCGCGGGCCCGTCCCTCATCGAACCGATGCAGCGCTGGCTCGTCCCCGCGCCGGCCGCCCTGCGGCCCGAACCCGAGTCCGTCGAGTCCCGGCGCCCCGGCCGGCTGTCCAAGCCCGAGCTGGAGCTGCTGGAGTCCACCGCGATGATGTTCCGCCAGTGGGACGCCCAGTGCGGCGGCGGCCTGCGCCGCAAGGCGGTCGTCGGCCAGCTGCACGAGGTGACCGACCTCCTCCAGGAGCCCCAGCCGGAGGCCACCACCAGGAAGCTGTTCAAGGTCGCCGCCGAACTCGCCGAACTGGCCGGCTGGATGAGCTACGACGTCGGGCTCCAGCCCACCGCGCAGAAGTACTTCGTTCTCGCCCTGCACGCCGCCAAGGAGGCGGGCGACAAGCCCCTCGGCTCGTACATCCTCTCCAGCATGAGCCGCCAGATGATCCATCTCGGCCGGCCCGACGACGCCCTGGAACTGATCCACCTCGCCCAGTACGGCAGCCGCGACTGTGCGGGCCCGCGCACCCAGTCCATGCTGTATGCGATGGAGGCACGCGCCTACGCCAACATCGGGCAGCCCGGCAGGTGCAAGCGGGCGGTGCGGATGGCCGAGGACACCTTCGCCGAGGCCGACGAATGGGACGAGCCGGACCCCGACTGGATCCGCTTCTTCTCCGAGGCCGAGCTGTACGGCGAGAACTCCCACTCCTACCGCGACCTCGCCTATGTCGCCGGCCGCAGCCCCGCCTACGCCTCCCTGGCCGAGCCGGTGATGCAGCGGGCCGTGGAACTGTTCGCCGGGGACCACGAACACCAGCGGTCGTACGCACTGAACCTGATCGGCATGGCCACCGTGCACCTGCTGCGCCGCGAGCCCGAGCAGGGCACGGCGTACGCCACACAGGCGATGAGCGTCGCCAAGAAGGTGCGCTCCGAGCGGGTGAACACACGTATCCGCAAGACCGTCGACACGGCCGTGCGCGACTTCGGCGACCTCGCCGAGGTCATCGACCTCACCGACCGGCTCGCCAGCGCCCTCCCGGAGACCGCCGAAGCGGTCTGACCCCGCAGAACCCCGGCCGCGGCCGGCCCTCCCGAACAGCCCGACTCGGCTCCCCCATGCCAGGTCATCGGAGGGCCGCCCGCGGCCGGTTCGTTTCCGGCGGAGAAGGTTGCGCCACGATAACGATGGACGGTGTCCGAATCCGGCAGTTCATCGATGCGTAACACGCACGGCGCCTTCGTCACCCCGGTGAAACAACGGGTGGCCTCGACCGAAACCGCGCTGCGTCAGTCTCAGGGCGCATAACCGGCCCATCCCGCATGACCGGACCACGCTCAGGCTTAGCCCGCACGGGCCGTACCAACCGACGAGGAGACGCCGATGGCACCAGCCATCACGCTTGCCGCGGAAGCATCCAAGCTGTCCGCCGCGGACACAGGCTTCATGCTCATCTGTTCCGCCCTGGTGATGCTCATGACTCCGGGCCTGGCCTTCTTCTACGGAGGCATGGTCCGCGTCAAGAGCACCCTGAACATGCTGATGATGAGTTTCATCAGCCTGGGCCTCATCACCATCCTGTGGGTGCTCTACGGCTTCTCCATGGCCTTCGGCGCCGACAGGGGCTCCCTGATCGGCTGGACCTCCGGCTTCGTCGGTTTCAGCGGGATCGACAAGACGGCCCTCTGGGGCAGCTACCCGATCCCGGTCTTCGTCTTCGCGGTCTTCCAGCTGATGTTCGCGATCATCACGCCCGCCCTGATCAGCGGCGCCCTCGCGGACCGCGTGAAGTTCTCGGCGTGGGCCGTCTTCCTCGTCCTGTGGGCCACGGTCGTCTACTTCCCGGTGGCGCACTGGGTGTGGGGCACCGGCGGCTGGGCCTTCGACCTCGGCGTGATCGACTTCGCCGGCGGTACGGCGGTCCATATCAACGCGGGTGCCGCGGCCCTCGGCGTGATCCTCGTCATCGGCAGACGCGTCGGCTTCAAGAAGGACCCGATGCGCCCGCACAGCCTCCCGCTGGTCATGCTCGGCGCCGGTCTGCTGTGGTTCGGCTGGTTCGGCTTCAACGCCGGATCCTGGCTCGGCAACGAGGACGGCGTCGGCGCGCTGATGTTCGTCAACACACAGGTCGCCACCGCCGCCGCCATGCTGGCCTGGCTCGTCTACGAGAAGATCCGGCACGGCGCGTTCACCACGCTGGGCGCCGCCTCCGGCGCGGTCGCCGGCCTGGTCGCGATCACCCCGTCCGGTGGCGCGGTCTCCCCGCTCGGCGCGATCGCCGTCGGCGCCATCGCCGGTGTCCTGTGCGCCATGGCCGTGGGCCTGAAGTACAGGTTCGGCTACGACGACTCCCTCGACGTGGTCGGCGTCCACATGGTCGGCGGCATCGCAGGCTCCCTGCTCGTCGGCTTCTTCGCCAGCGGCAAGGGCCAGTCCGACGTCAAGGGCCTGTTCTACGGTGGTGGCCTCGACCAGTTCTGGAAGCAGTGCGCCGGGGTCTTCGCCGTCCTCGCCTACTCCCTGATCGCCTCCGCCGTCCTCGCCTTCCTCCTCGACAAGACCATGGGCATGCGGGTCACCGAGGACGAAGAGGTCTCCGGCATCGACCAGGCCGAGCACGCCGAGACCGCATACGACTTCAGCGGAGCCGGTGGCGGAGTCATCGGTACCGTCGCGTCCGCCCTGGCCGCCACGCAGAGCAAGAAGGCCACGCAGAGCAAGAAGGTGGACGCATGAAGCTCATCACCGCCGTCGTCAAGCCGCACCGACTCGACGAGATCAAGGAAGCCCTACAGGCATTCGGGGTGCACGGTCTGACGGTCACCGAGGCGAGCGGCTACGGCCGACAGCGGGGACACACCGAGGTCTACCGCGGCGCCGAGTACACGGTCGACCTGGTACCCAAGATCCGTATCGAGGTGCTGGCCGAGGACGACGACGCCGAGCAGCTGATCGATGTCATCGTCAAGGCCGCCCGCACCGGCAAGATCGGTGACGGCAAGGTCTGGTCCCTGCCGGTCGAGACGGCCGTCCGGGTCCGCACCGGCGAGCGCGGCCCCGACGCCCTCTGACCGGACGCGTCCAGCAGCAGGCCGCCCAGCAGAAGGCCGACCGAAGGCCGTCCGACCGGAGGTCCGGCCGAAGAGGGACAGGAACCGAAGAGGGACAGGAAAGGAACAGGAGTCGCCGGGTGACGGGTACGGAAGTTCGGAACGACGCAAAAAACCTGGGGCCCAGCGGCTACGCGGCGGCCCGGCTGCGCCTCCTCACCGAGGACGCGCGGTCCGGGGCGCCGCGCCGGCGGGCCCTCGCCGAGCTGACCGACGACTGGCTGACCAGGCTGTTCACCGCGGCGGCCGAGGGCCTCGGCGGCGTCTCACTGGTCGCCGTCGGCGGCTACGGCCGCGGCGAGCTGTCCCCGCGCAGCGACCTCGATCTGCTGCTGCTGCACGACGGCGGCGACACCAAGGCGGTCGCCGACCTGGCCGACCGCATCTGGTACCCGGTCTGGGACCTCGGCCTCGCCCTCGACCACTCCGTGCGCACGCCGCCGGAGGCCCGGAAGACGGCGGGTGACGACCTCAAGGTCCAGCTCGGACTGCTCGACGCCCGCCACCTCGCGGGCGACCTGGGTCTGACCTCCGGACTGCGCACGGCCGTGCTCGCCGACTGGCGCAACCAGGCGCCGAAACGCCTGCCCGAACTTGAGGAGCTGTGCGCCGAACGCGCCGCGCGCCAGGGCGAGCTGCAGTACCTCCTGGAACCGGACCTCAAGGAGGCCCGCGGCGGCCTCAGAGACGCCACCGCCCTGCGCGCGGTCGCCGCGTCCTGGCTCGCGGACGCCCCCCGTGAGGGCCTCGCGGACGCCCGGCGGTGCCTGCTCGACGTCCGTGACGCCCTGCACCTGGCCACCGGCCGCGCCACCGACCGCCTCAGCCACCAGGAACAGGACCAGGTGGCGGCGGACCTGGGCCTGCTCGACGCCGACACGCTGCTGCGGCAGGTGTACGAGGCGGCGCGCGTCATCTCCTACGCCAGCGACGTCACCTGGCGCGAGGTGGGGCGCGTGCTGCGGTCGCGGGCCGTGCGTCCGCGGCTGCGCAAACTGGCAAGGGAGCGAAGCGACTTCCTCAGAAGGGCGGTGGCGGGCGACGGGAGGGCGCTGGGAGGCAAGCCGGTCACCGAACGGTCGCCGCTGGCCGAGGGCGTGGTGGAGCAGGACGGCGAGGTGGTGCTCGCCCGCGTCGCGCGCCCCGAACGCGACCCGGTGCTCCCGCTGCGCGCCGCGGCCGCCGCCGCGCAGGCCGGTCTTCCGCTCTCCCTGCACGCCGTACGGCGCCTGGCGGCCACCGTCCGTCCGCTGCCCATTCCCTGGCCCGCCGAGGCCCGGGAGCAATTGGTCACCCTGCTCGGCTCGGGCCGTCCGACGGTGGACGTCTGGGAGGCGCTGGAGGCCGAAGGCCTCATCACGCGGCTGCTGCCGGACTGGGAGCGGGTGCGCTGCCGCCCGCAGCGCAACGCCGTCCATGTGTGGACCGTGGACCGGCACCTGATCGAGACGGCGGTCCGCGCCTCCGCGCTGACCCGCCGGGTCGGCCGCCCCGATCTGCTGCTGGTCGCCGCCCTGCTGCACGACATCGGCAAGGGCTGGCCCGGCGACCACTCGGTGGCCGGCGAGATCATCGCCCAGGACGTGGCCACGCGCATCGGCTTCGACCGCGCCGACGCGGCCGTCCTCTCCGTTCTCGTACGGCATCACCTGCTGCTGATCGAGACCGCCACCCGGCGCGACCTGGAGGACCCGGCCACCGTCCACGCGGTCGCCGATGCGGTCGGCACGCCGAGCACGCTGGAGCTGCTGCACGCGCTGACCGAGGCGGACGCGCTGGCCACCGGCCCGGCCGCCTGGTCGTCCTGGCGTGGCGCCCTCGTCGCCGACCTGGTGCGGCGGGTCGCGGCGGTGCTGGCCGGGGACGCCCCCGACGAGCCCGAACCCGCGGCCCCCACAGCCGAGCAGGAGCGGCTCGCCATCGAGGCGTACCGCACCGGCGGGCCGGTGCTCGCGCTGCGCGCGCAGGCGGAACCGGCGGCGGACGAGGAACCCCCCGGCGCCCCCCAGCCACTGGGTGTCGAACTCCTCATCGCCATGTCCGACCAGCCGGGGGTGCTGCCCGCGGTGGCCGGCGTCCTGGCCCTGCACCGGCTCACCGTCCGCACGGCGGAGCTGCGGGCCCTGCGCCTGCCGGGCGACGTCGACGACGGCTCGGTCCTGCTGCTGAACTGGCGGGTCGCGGCCGAGTACGGCTCGCTGCCGCAGGCGGCCCGGCTCCGCGTCGACCTGGTGCGGGCGCTGGACGGCAGCCTGGACATCGCGGGCCGGCTCGCGGAACGGGACGCGGCCTATCCGCGCCGCCGCGGCCAGGTGGCCCCACCGCCCCGGGTGACGGTCGCCCCGGCCGCCTCCCGGCACGCCACGGTGATCGAGGTCCGCGCCCAGGACGCGCCCGGACTGCTGTTCCGGATCGGCCGGGCGCTGGAGGAGGCGGGGGTGCGGGTGCGGAGCATGCACGTCAGCACGCTCGGCTCCAACGCCGTCGATGCGTTCTACGTCACGACGGGGATGGGGGCGCAGTTGCTGCCGGAGGATGCGGGGTCGCTGGCTCGGGTGCTGGAGGAGACGTTGCGGGCGTGACCTTGCGGTCATGTTGTGCGTTTACCGGATGTGCTCCCCGCTGACGCGGGGGTGGTCCGATCGTGAACGACGGACTGGTCACCATCCTTGGTTGCTCCCCGCAGCTGCGGGGGTGGTCCCCTTCGCAGTAAGGGACGGTTGTGCGACGCATGCTCCCCGCCGATGCGGGGTCTCCGGCCCTGCCCGCTGAACTCAGCGGGCAGGGCCGATTTGCTTGCGGGGCCAGATACTCTGGAGGGCGACCCAGCTTCCGACTCCGAGGACCGACGCCGCCGTGTTCGATACTCTCTCCGATCGCCTTTCAGCAACCTTCAAAAACTTGCGCGGCAAGGGGCGTCTGAGTGAAGCGGACATCGACGCCACGGCGCGCGAGATCCGCATCGCGCTCCTCGAAGCCGACGTGGCTCTGCCTGTCGTTCGGACGTTCATCAAGAACGTCAAGGAGCGCGCACTCGGTGCAGACGTCTCCAAGGCGCTGAATCCCGCCCAACAGGTCCTCAAGATCGTCAACGACGAACTTGTGCAGGTTCTCGGCGGTGAGACCCGCCGTCTGCGCTTCGCCAAGCAGCCGCCCACGGTGATCATGCTGGCGGGTCTCCAGGGTGCCGGTAAGACCACCCTCGCGGGCAAGCTCGGCCGGTGGCTCAAGGAGCAGGGACACTCGCCGCTGCTCGTCGCCGCCGACCTCCAGCGCCCGAACGCCGTCAACCAGCTGAGCGTCGTCGCGGAGCGGGCCGGCGTCGCGGTCTACGCGCCCGAGCCGGGCAACGGCGTCGGCGACCCGGTCAAGGTCGCCAAGGACTCCATCGACTTCGCCAAGTCCAAGGTCCACGACATCGTGGTGGTGGACACCGCGGGCCGCCTGGGCATCGACCAGGAGATGATGCAGCAGGCCGCGGACATCCGGGACGCGGTCGGCCCGGACGAGATCCTCTTCGTCGTCGACGCGATGATCGGTCAGGACGCTGTCAACACGGCCGAGGCATTCCGCGACGGTGTCGGCTTCGACGGCGTGGTGCTCTCCAAGCTCGACGGCGACGCCCGCGGCGGTGCGGCCCTGTCGATCCGCCAGAGCACCGGCAAGCCGATCATGTTCGCGTCGAACGGCGAGAAGCTGGAGGACTTCGACGCCTTCCACCCGGACCGGATGGCCTCCCGCATCCTCGACATGGGTGACCTGCTCACCCTGATCGAGCAGGCGGAGAAGACGTTCAGCCAGGAAGAGGCCGAGAAGATGGCCTCCAAGCTGGCGTCCAAGAAGGGCCAGGACTTCACCCTGGACGACTTCCTGGCCCAGATGGAGCAGGTCAGGAAGATGGGCAGCATCAGCAAGCTGCTCGGGATGCTGCCCGGCATGGGGCAGATCAAGGACCAGATCAACAACCTCGACGAGCGGGACGTCGACCGCACCGCCGCGATCATCAAGTCGATGACCCCGGGGGAGCGTCAGGACCCCACGATCATCAACGGCTCGCGCCGGGCCCGTATCGCCAAGGGTTCGGGCGTCGAGGTCAGCGCGGTCAAGAACCTGGTCGAGCGGTTCTTCGAGGCGCGCAAGATGATGTCCCGCATGGCCCAGGGCGGCGGCATGCCCGGCATGCCGGGGATCCCGGGCATGGGCGGCGGCCCCGGCCGGACGAAGAAGCAGCCGAAGAAGGCCAAGGGCAAGCAGCGCTCCGGCAACCCGATGAAGCGCAAGCAGCAGGAGTTGGAGGCGGCCCAGCGGCGCGAGGCCGCGGCCCAGGGCGGCGCCCTCGGCCTGCCGCAGCAGGGCGGGCAGGACTTCGAACTGCCGGACGAGTTCAAGAAGTTCATGGGCTGAGGCCGCGCACGACTGCGAGGGCGTTCCCCAACCACTGCGGCGAGGGGAACGCCCTCGGCGTTTCCGCGATGCCACCGGCCGCGCCCGCGGCCTGCCGCACCGAGGGCGCCCCCGAGGACGCCGGCTCTCCGCGCTGCGCGACGACGCCCAGAGGGGTACGGGGTCGGCGCCGCGGGCCCTCGCAAGTGCCGTGAGCGCCGCGGCCGGTTGGACGCGTCGGGCCGGGGCCCATGAGGGTGCGGGAGACGCTGGAAGAGGCGCCCACCGGAGCGCGGGGACCACACGACTGACGAAGGACGAGCCCTGAGCCGATCTCACCGCGAGCCCTCGGCCGTCCCGGCGGTGTCGTCCCGGGACGTGCTCTGGTTCGGCGGTGCCGTCCCCGCGACGTGCCCCGGCCCGGCGGTCTACGGAACGTGGGCGATCAGATAGCGGAAGACGTTCGGCATCCACACCGTCCCGTCCCGCCGCCGATGCGGGTGCAGCGTCTCCCGCAACTCCTTGTCCACCTGCACCTGGTCGGTGGCCGCGATCGCCGCGTCGAACAGCCCCGTCGACAGCAGACCGCGTACCGCGCTGTCGAGGTCCGCGTACCCGAACGGGCAGGCCACCCGCCCGGAACCGGCCGGCCGCAGCCCGGCCCGCCGGGCGACCTCCTCCATGTCGTCGCGCCGGGCCGGGCGCCGACTGCCCGCGCCGCGCAGCGGATCGCCCGGCCCCGCGGCCACCCGCAGCACGGACGAGGTGGCGCAGCGCTCCGGCGGGCCCCAGCCGGTCAGCACCACGGCCGCCCCGCGCGCGGCGAGCGGTACCGCGGCGGCGAGCAGCTCGCCGAGCCCCTCCGCGTCGCCCGCCGCGCAGCCGATCGGTTCGAAGGCGGTCACCAGGGTGAACGCGGGCGTCTCCGCGTCGGCCGCGTCCCTCGGTGAGCCGTCCACGATCCGGGCGCGCGCACGCGCGCGCGTGCCCCATGCGTCCGGCAGCAGCCGCTGGCGCGCGAGGGCGAGCAGTTCGGGCCGGGCGCGGTCCACACCGGTCACCGCGGCCCCTCTGGACGCCGCCGCCAGCAGGGCGAGCCCGGAACCGCAGCGAAGCCCCAGCAGCCGGGTGGCGGCGCCCACTTCAAGACGTTCGTAGACCGACTCGTGGAGCGGGACCAGCATCCGCTCCTGGATCTCGGACCAGTCACGCGCGCGTGCGCACCGGTCCGCGCGGGGCGCGGGGCCCGCCTGGGACGGGTGCTGCCGCACGAGCGTAGGAGTCATGGACAAGCGCCCCAATCCGCCGAAGGCTGCCGGTGTGCGCGGTTGCGTGGTCCCCGTGCCGTGTGCGCTCGCACTCTCCACGTATGTCAGGTAACTCCCGGCGCGCGACGGCGTCCAGGGGTCGTGGGGCCCGCATCGCGGCTTCCCGGCGGCTGTGGCGAGAATTCACATCCCGGCAACATGGACCCGTACCATCGCGCCATGGCAAAGGCACCCGTTCTCACGCCCCGGGCGGTCGACTTCCCCCGCTGGTACCAGGATCTGATCAACAAGGCCGAGCTGGCCGACAACGGTCCGGTGCGCGGCACCATGGTGATCCGACCGTACGGGTACGGGCTGTGGGAGCGGATGCAGGCCGAGATGGATGCCCGGATCAAGGAGGCCGGTGCCTCCAACGCCTACTTCCCGTTGTTCATCCCGCAGTCGTACCTGACCCGGGAGGCGGAGCACGTCGAGGGCTTCGCGCCGGAGCTGGCCGTCGTCACCCACGGCGGCGGCAAGGAGCTGGAGGAGCCGGTCGTCGTCCGGCCCACCTCGGAGACGATCGTCAACGACTACTTCGCCAAGTGGGTGCAGAGCTACCGCGATCTGCCGCTGCTGATCAACCAGTGGGCGAACGTGGTGCGTTGGGAGCTGCGCCCGCGCGTGTTCCTGCGGACGACGGAGTTCCTCTGGCAGGAGGGCCACACCGCGCACGCCACATACGAGGACGCCCGGGACTACGCCGCGCACATCCACCGGAACGTGTACGCCGACTTCATGGAGAACGTCCTCGCCATGGACGTCCTGGCGGGCCGCAAGACGGCCAGTGAGCGCTTCGCCGGCGCCATCAACACCCTCACCCTGGAGGGCATGATGGGCGACGGCAAGGCCCTCCAGCTGGGCACCAGCCATGAACTCGGCCAGAACTTCGCGAAGGCGTTCCACACCCAGTACCTGTCGAAGGACGGCCGGCAGGAGTACGTCTGGCAGACCTCCTGGGGCTCCACCACCCGCATGATCGGCGCCCTGGTGATGATGCACGGCGACGACGCCGGCCTGCGCGTACCACCCCGCCTGGCGCAGATCCAGGTCGTCGTCCTCGCGGTCAAGGACGACGAGGCGGTCCTCGCCAAGGTCCGCGAGATCGGCGACCGGCTGAAGGCGGCCGGGATCCGGGTCCGGGTGGACGACCGCACGGACACCCCGTTCGGCCGCCGCGCCGTCGACTGGGAACTGAAGGGCGTGCCCGTCCGCATCGAGGTCGGCCCGCGCGACCTGGAGAACGGCACCGCGATGCTGGCCCGCCGGATCCCCGGAGGCAAGGCGCCGGTCGCCCTGGACGCGCTGGCCGGGCTGCTCCCGCGGATCCTCGACGAGGACCAGGCGCTGCTCCTGAGCCAGTCCCGGGAGCGCCGCGAGTCGCGCACCACCGACGTGACCACCGTGGAGGAGGCCGTCGAGGCCGTCACCGCCGGCGGCTGGGCGCGCATCCCGTGGGCCGACCTCGGTGAAGAGGGGGAGGCCAGGCTGGCCGAGCACGCCGTCACCGTACGGTGTCTGGTCGCCGCGGACGGGTCGGTGCCGGACGCCGACGACGCCCCCGGTAACGTCGCGGTCGTCGCACGCGCATACTGAAGCGACACCGATCGCCGCGAGAGCGACCGAAACACCTCTTGTGCATCAGCCGACCACAGCCGAACCGGCGCGCGGACCCGATCTGCGCGCCGGGTCCTACGTTGGACTACGTACCGGCTTGGTACGAGCTGTGAGGCTTCTCCGCAGATCAGCGCACCCGCCCTCGTCAGGACGCATCAGTGGCAACTGACGGGTACGTGCAAATTATTTGGGATGCCCCGGAATCGGAACACAGCGGCACTCCGGCTCGTTGTCATTACGTGAGCACGACACAGACACCACCTGTTCTCGCCGCAGAGCTGGCGCAGGCGTGGGCCGACATTCAGCGGTACCACCCCGAGTTGCCGGACCTTGCCGCGCCAGAATCCCTGATCGGGGAGTCGTCGTC
The DNA here is from genome assembly GCF_053601275.1 of Streptomyces sp. NPDC004752. NCBI lineage: Bacteria > Bacillati > Actinomycetota > Actinomycetes > Kitasatosporales > Streptomycetaceae > Streptomyces > Streptomyces sp. NPDC004752. The sequence continues at coordinate 13,074 of NZ_JBSGBN010000026.1, forward strand.
CGCGTGCGGTCACGAACTCTCCTTCGAACGACTGCTTCATGAGGCAGTCCACGGCATCGCCGCCGCCCGCGGCGTGCGCGACACCTCCCGAGCCGGCCGCTACCACAACCGGAGATTCCTCGCCATCGCCGAGGAGCTGGGCCTGGACCACCCCGACGAGCCGCACCCGAGCAGCGGCTTCTCGCTGGTCACGCTCAACCCCGAGGCGAAGCGGCGCTACCGCCCGACGATGGAGCGGCTCCAGCGCGCCCTGAAGGCCCACCTGGCGGCCACCTCCGCCGACACCTCTCGTACCTTCCGCGGCCCGGCCGCCCGCCACGGCTCCTCCGGTGGCGGCGTCCGCGTCAAGGCCGTCTGCGACTGCGGACGCAACGTCCGGGTGGTCCCGTCGGTCCTGGCCCAGGCGCCCATCATGTGCGGCGGCTGCGGCAAGCCGTTCCGGATCCCGGAGGTCGTGGGAGCGGCGTAGCCCGCGGGCCGCAAGGTACCGGCATCTCGTGGGTGCCGGTGGGGCCGGCGATGCCGGGTGCCGCTGAGCGGCGGCACCTCGCAGCGCCGGGCGGCGCACCCGTGCACCCGGCGCACATCACCTCCGCGCCGGGTGCATGAGGTGTGCCCTGCCGCAGCTCACCGACCGTCGGCCGAAGGGGGTCACTGGGTGTGGCACAATGGCCAGCTGTACTCGACAGCCGCACAGGACCCCTCTCTCCTCCGGCTGACGCGTCCATCGGGCCACTCGGGCACCGCAACCCCACGCGGCACCTCGTTGTGCCCCACCACGTCAAATCCAGGAGAACCCACTCCCGTGGCAGTCAAGATCAAGCTGAAGCGTCTGGGCAAGATCCGTTCGCCTCACTACCGCATCGTCGTCGCCGACTCCCGTACCCGCCGTGACGGCCGGGCCATCGAGGAGATCGGCAAGTACCACCCGACCTACAACCCGTCGGTCATCGAGGTGGACGCCGACCGCGTGGCGTACTGGCTCGGTGTCGGCGCGCAGCCGACCGAGCCCGTGCTCGCCATCCTGAAGAAGACCGGCGACTGGCAGAAGTTCAAGGGCGAGCCCGCTCCGGCGCCGCTGCTCGTGGCCGCTCCGAAGGCCACGCGTCCGTCGTTCGAGGCGCTCGGCGGCGAGGACGAGGGCAAGGGTGAGGCGATCACCCAGAAGAAGAAGGCCGAGAAGAAGGACGAGGCCGCCGCCGAGTCCTCCGAGTCGACCGAGGTCTGAGCAGCATGCTCGAAGAGGCGCTTGAGCACCTCGTGAAGGGCATCGTCGACAACCCTGACGATGTGCAGGTCGCCTCGCGCAACCTGCGCCGCGGGCGCGTCCTGGAGGTCCGGGTGCACCCCGACGACCTGGGCAAGGTGATCGGCCGCAATGGCCGCACCGCGCGCGCTCTGCGCACCGTCGTGGGTGCCATCGGCGGCCGCGGGGTCCGCGTCGACCTGGTCGACGTCGATCACGTCCGCTGACGCTTTTCGCAACCGGCTCGGGCCGGGGAAGGCCACTGGGCCGTCCCCGGCCCGCAGTCGTTCTGACAGGAGATGGGCAGGAGAGATGGGCAGGAGATTGACGGGAGAAGTGGACACGTGCAGCTGGTAGTCGCACGGATCGGCCGTGCCCATGGCATCAAGGGTGAGGTCACCGTCGAGGTACGCACCGACGAGCCGGAACTCAGGCTCGCGCCCGGTGCCGTGCTCGCCACCGATCCCGCCTCCGCGGGACCGCTCACCATCGAGACGGGCCGCGTCCACAGCGGCCGACTGCTCCTGCGCTTCGTGGGCGTCCGGGACCGCAGCGGGGCCGAAGCCCTCCGCAACACCCTCCTGATCGCCGAGATCGACCCGGAGGAACTGCCCGAGGGCGAGGACGAGTACTACGACCACCAGCTGATCGACCTCGATGTGGTCACCGAGGACGGCACGGAGGTCGGCCGGATCACCGAGATCTCGCACCTGCCCTCCCAGGACCTGTTCATCGTCGAGCGGCCCGACGGCAGCGAGGTGCTGATCCCCTTCGTCGAGGAGATCGTCGCCGAGATCGACCTGGCCGAGCAGAAGGCCGTCATCACACCCCCGCCGGGTCTCATCGACGACCGCACGGCCGACGACGGCCGCGGTGCCGAGCCCGGTGCAGAGTCCGGGGACGGCCACGCATGAGGCTCGACGTCGTCACGATCTTCCCCGAGTACCTGGAGCCGCTGAACGTCTCCCTCGTCGGCAAGGCACGCGCGCGCGGGCAGCTGAACGTGCACGTGCACGACCTGCGGACCTGGACGTACGACCGCCACAGCACGGTCGACGACACCCCATACGGCGGCGGTCCGGGCATGGTCATGAAGACCGAGCCATGGGGAGACGCCCTCGACTCCGTGCTGGCCGACGGCTACGAGACCGGCTCCCGGGCCCCCGCGCTGATCGTGCCCACCCCCAGCGGCCGCCCCTTCACCCAGGAACTGGCCGTCGAACTCGCCGAACGCCCCTGGCTGATCTTCGCGCCGGCCCGCTACGAGGGCATCGACCGGCGCGTCACGGACGAGTACGCGACCCGGATGCCGGTGTACGAGGTGTCCATCGGCGACTATGTGCTGGCCGGCGGCGAGGCGGCCGTCCTCGTCGTCACCGAGGCCGTGGCGCGGCTGCTGCCCGGCGTCCTCGGCAACGCCGAGTCCCACCGGGACGACTCCTTCGCGCCCGGTGCGATGGCCGGCCTCCTGGAGGGCCCCGTCTACACCAAGCCGCCCGTGTGGCGCGGCCGTGACATCCCGGACGTACTGCTCAGCGGCCACCACGGGAAGATCGCCCGCTGGCGGCGGGACGAGGCGCTGAAGCGCACGACGGCCAACCGGCCCGACCTCATCGTGCGCTGCGACCCCAGGACCCTCGACAAGAAGGACCGCGAGATGCTCTCCGTCCTCGGCTGGGCCCCGGACCCGGACGGGGAGCCGTACGGCCGATTTTGGCGCAGGCCGGAGGGCATGGAACAATAAGCGGCCGTTGTGCGTCCGTCCGGCGTGCGCCCCTGCCACAGGGGGACACGACGCCCGCCCCGACCCGCACGGCACACCTCCCGAACATCTAGTTCCCGCTGATGACCTGTGGCATCGGCGAAGAAAGCAGACGACATGTCCCACCTGCTCGACTCCGTCGACTCCGCTTCGCTGCGCGCCGACGTCCCGGCCTTCCGCCCGGGTGACACCGTCAACGTGCACGTCCGGGTCATCGAGGGCAACCGCTCCCGTGTGCAGCAGTTCAAGGGCGTGGTGATTCGCCGCCAGGGCTCCGGTGTCCGCGAGACCTTCACGGTCCGCAAGGTCTCCTTCTCCGTAGGCGTCGAGCGCACCTTCCCGGTGCACACCCCGATCGTGGAGAAGATCGAGCTCGTCACCAGGGGTGACGTGCGCCGCGCCAAGCTGTACTACCTGCGCGAACTGCGCGGCAAGGCCGCGAAGATCAAGGAGAAGCGCGACAACTGAGCGCTCCGCGGAGTTCATGGCGGGGCCGGATAGCATCAGCCCCCGATGGACACCGAAGCACAGCCGACGCAACGCGACCGTACCTCCAGACCCGGCACGCCGGGGACGGGGGGACGGTCGCGTTTCGCGTTGGTGTCGCGGTTCCCCGACTGGCTGCCGGGCGGACGGATCACCCTCACCCTCTTCATCTGTCTGCTGTTCCTGCTGCTCCTCAACACGTTCGTGGCGCAGCCGTTCCAGATCCCGAGCGGATCCATGGAAAGCGGATTGAGGATCGGGGACCGCGTCCTCGTAAATAAGTTGGCGTACCGTTTCGGTGCCGGACCGCGGCGCGGTGACATCGTCGTGTTCGACGGAACCGGGTATTTCGGGGACGCGGACTACATCAAACGCGTTGTAGGTGTGGGCGGGGACCATGTGGTGTGCTGCGACAAGGAGGGGAGGATCGAAGTGAACGGCCGAGCGGTCGACGAGACGGCGTTCCTTCACCCCGGGGACAGCCCGTCCACCGTGCCCTTCGACGTCGTCGTGCCCGAGGGCAGGCTGTTCGTCCTCGGCGACCACCGCAGCGACTCCAGCGACTCCCGCGACCACCTGGGCTCCCCGGGCGGCGGCATGATCCCCGTCGGCGAGGTGATCGGGCGCGCCGACTGGATCGCCTGGCCCTTCGCCCACTGGACCCGCCTGCACCGCCCGGCCGCCTACGCGCGCGTGCCCGCCGCGGAGGACACCCATGGGTAACCGGGGCAGGCCGCGCGGTGTGCCCAGCGGCGCCGCCGACAACCTGCTGCCCACCGGGGTCCGGCGCGCGGCCGGCCCGAGCGGCGGCCGCACCCGCACGGAGCGGCGCAAGCTCCAGCGCAAGGTCAAGCGCAAGCGCAGACGCGGCGCGGTGCGCGAGATCCCGCTCCTGGTCGGTGTGGCCGTGCTGATAGCGCTGGTCCTGAAGACGTTCCTCGTCCAGGCATTCGTGATCCCGTCGGGCTCCATGGAACAGACCATCCGGATCGGCGACCGGGTCCTGGTCGACAAGCTCACCCCGTGGTTCGGCTCCGAGCCGCAGCGCGGGGACGTCGTCGTCTTCCACGACCCGGGCGGCTGGCTGGCCGACGAGCAGACCACCAAGAAGAACGACCCTGTCGTCATCAAGCAGTTCAAGGAAGGGCTCACCTTCATCGGTCTGCTGCCCTCCGACAACGAGAAGGACCTCATCAAGCGGGTCATCGGCGTCGGCGGTGACCGCGTCAAGTGCTGCGACACACAGGGCCGCGTGACCGTAAACGGCGTTCCCCTGTCGGAGACGGACTACCTGTACCCCGGCAACGCCCCCTCCACGACGCGGTTCGACGTCACCGTCCCCGAGGGGCGGCTGTGGGTGATGGGCGACCACCGCGACAACTCGGCGGACTCGCGCGCCCACCAGGACACCGACTACGGCGGCACGGTCTCCCTGAGCTCCGTGGTGGGCCGGGCCATGGTCATCGGCTGGCCCATCGGCCACTGGTCCGGCCTGACCGAACCTAAAACCTTCGCAAGCGTGTCGAACTCCGTGTCGGGGTCGACCGCTGCTTCCCGGCTGTCGCATAGGGTTGCCTCCGACGATCCGAACGGAATGATCCAGCTCCCGACTCCTGCGGAACTCCCGCTCGTTATGGGAGTGGTGGGCCTGCGTCGTACCCGGTGCAGGCGGCGGCACGGAGTAAGGAGTTGGCGTGGGGGATGTGGCGGTTGGCGCACGGTCCGGACACGACGGCGAGGAACACCGCGGGCGCCCCGCGGAATCCAGCGGTCCTACGGCGGACGGCCCCGTGACCTCCGGGAATGACTCAGGGGCGGCACAGCACGCCATGCCCGGCGACGGGCAGCCCCCGGTGGCCGGCGCAGCGGACGGGGGGCGGGGCGACTCGGCTCCCGGGCCGAGGCAGCCGCGCTCCTTCTGGAAGGAGCTGCCACTCCTGGTCGTCATCGCGCTGGTGCTGGCGCTGCTGATCAAGACGTTCCTGGTGCAGGCGTTCTCGATCCCCTCGGATTCGATGCAGAACACCCTGCAGCAGGGTGACCGCGTCCTGGTAGACAAGCTCACCCCGTGGTTCGGCTCCGAGCCGGAGCGCGGCGAGGTCATCGTCTTCCACGACCCGGACAACTGGCTGGCGGGGGAGCCGACACCCACCGCGAACGCCGTGCAGAAGGTCCTCAGCTGGATCGGCCTGATGCCGTCCGCGGAGGAGAAGGACCTGATCAAGCGGGTCGTCGGGGTCGGCGGCGACACGGTCGAGTGCAAGAACACCGGCCCGCTGCTGGTCAACGGCAAGGCGCTGAACGAGCCGTATGTCTACCCCGGCAACACCCCGTGCACCGTGGACGACCAGGGCGGCCAGTTCAAGGTGAAGATCCCCAAGGGCTACCTCTGGGTGATGGGCGACCACCGTCAGAACTCCCGCGACTCCCGCTACAACCAGTCCGACAAGAACCACGGCATGGTCCCGGTCGACAAGGTCGTCGGCCGCGCCATCGTCAAGGCATGGCCGATCAACCGCTGGGGCACCCTGCCGGTCCCGGACACCTTCGATCAGCCGGGCCTCGACCAGCAGTCCGCCGCCGCCTCGCTGCCGGTGGCCCCCAGGGCGTCGCGCTCGTGGGCGTCCTGCCGGTGGCCGTATGGCGCCGTCGGCGGGCCGCGGCGAGCCGGACCCGCTGAGCGACCGCCCGGCCCGCATACCAGAGCAAGGCGCCCCGTTCACCCGGGGAAGCCCGGCCCGGCCCGCTGCCGACCGAGTCGGGAGGGAGGCTGGGCCCGCTTCGGTACCGCCGGGTAGGGTGCGGGTCCATGGGTGGCGAGAGCACGACACATACGGCCCCGCGCGGCACCGGTACCGGCACTGGCACCGGCGCGGCGCGGATCGGCAGCCCGCTCGGCCAGCGGCTGTCCGGAGTGGCCGTGGCACTGGGCATGGTGCTGTTCCTCGGGGGATTCGCGTGGGGAGCGGTGGTCTACCGGCCGTACACCGTGCCCACCAGCTCGATGACCCCGACGATCGACGCCGGTGACCGCGTCCTCGCGGAGCGCGTCGACGGCAGCGCGATACGCAGGGGCGATGTCGTCGTCTTCCGCGACAGGACCTGGGTGACCAACGCCGACGTGGTCAAGCGCGTGGTCGCGGTCGGCGGCGACACCGTCGCCTGCTGCACGAACGGCAAGCTGTCGGTCAACGGCAGACGGATCGAGGAGCCCTACCTCCCCGAGGGCAGCCTCGCCGAGATCACGGACTTCCCGACCGTCAAGGTCCCCGAGGGCCGCCTCTTCCTCCTCGGCGACGAGCGGCAGGGCTCGCTGGACTCCACCGCCCACCTCACCGACGCCGCCCGCGGCACCGTCGCCACCGGCGCCGTGTCCGCCCGCGTCGACGCCGTCGCCTGGCCCATGAAGGGCATGCTCACACCCCCCACCGGCTTCGAGCCCCTCGGGGCGCTCTCCTCGCCGGGGCCACTGCGCACCATCGTCGTCCTGATCGTCGTCGGCGCCGTCCTCGTCCTCGGCGGCGCCGCCTACGGACCGGTCGCCAAACGGCTGGGCCGCTCCCGCACCCGTCCGGAGGCCGCCGGTGTCCACTGAGGCCAGGGACACGGGCGAGGACACATACACGGGTGGTCTGCGCAAGGTCGCCCGGGTGGTGCTGCTGGACCCCGACGACCGCATTCTGCTGCTGCACGGCCACGAGCCGGACGACCCGGCCGACGACTGGTGGTTCACGCCCGGCGGCGGTCTGGAGGGCGACGAGACGCGCGAGCAGGCCGCGCTGCGGGAGCTGGAGGAGGAGACCGGCATCACCGACGTCGAACTGGGCCCGGTGCTGTGGCGGCGCCGGTGCTCCTTCCCGTTCGCCGGACGCCGCTGGGACCAGGACGAGTGGTACTACCTGGCCCGTACGACGCAGACCGAGACCGAGCCCGTCGCCCTGACCGAGCTGGAACGGCGAAGCGTCGCCGGAGCGCGTTGGTGGACGTGTCGGGAACTGGCCCGGGCGCATGAGACGGTGTATCCGACCAGACTCGCCGAGCTGCTCCGTACGCTGCTCGACGAAGGTCCCCCGGCCAGGCCCATGACCCTTGACACGGAAATCGTCTAGAGGGGCGCGGGACTGGCGCACAATGGTGGGATCGCACGGCTGAAGGGGAACATGCCATGAGCGCCGAGGACCTCGAGAAGTACGAGACCGAGATGGAGCTGAAGCTCTACCGGGAGTACCGCGATGTCGTCGGTCTGTTCAAATACGTGATCGAGACCGAGCGGCGCTTCTACCTCACCAACGACTACGAGATGCAGGTGCACTCGGTCCAGGGCGAGGTGTTCTTCGAGGTGTCCATGGCGGACGCCTGGGTTTGGGACATGTACCGCCCGGCCCGTTTCGTGAAGCAGGTGCGCGTCCTGACGTTCAAGGACGTGAACATTGAGGAGCTGAACAAGAGCGATCTGGAGCTGCCGAGCGGGTGACGGTCCCCGGGCGGGTGAGGAGCAGATCCCCGGGCCGGTGAGGGGTGGGATCCCCGGACGGGTGACGTGGTTGTCCACAACCGGCGGGTAACCCACCGAGATCCACTTCTGACTGCCGGGTGCGCGACCGTGGGTGCCGGAGGTGGTGCCCACATGAACGCACAGCAGGCACGCAACGCACTCGGCAGGTACGGCGAGGAGCTGGCCGCCCGGCGGCTGACCGCGGCCGGGATGACGGTCCTGGAGCGCAACTGGCGCTCCGGCAGGTCCGGCGAGATCGACATCGTGGCCCGGGACGGGGACGCACTCGTCGTCTGCGAGGTGAAGACGCGCCGGGGCGGGTGCTACGAACATCCGATGGCCGCGGTGACCCCGAAGAAGGCGGAGCGTCTCCGTGGCCTCGCGGAACGCTGGATCCAGAGCCACGACGGCGTCCCGCCCGGTGGCGTCCGCGTCGACCTGGTCGGAGTCCTCCTCCCGGACCGCGGCGCCCCCGTGGTCGAGCATGCGCGGGGGGTGGCCTGAGATGGGATTCGCCCGTACGTGCTCCGTGGCGCTGGTGGGCGTCGAGGGCGTGGTGGTAGAGGTCCAGGCCGACCTGGAGCCGGGGGTGGCGGCGTTCACGCTGGTGGGGCTGCCGGACAAGAGCCTGACGGAGAGCCGGGAACGGGTTCGGGCGGCGGTGGTCAACTCGGGCGCCGAGTGGCCCCAGAAGAAGCTCACGGTGGGCCTCAGCCCGGCCTCGGTACCGAAGGCCGGCAGCGGCTTCGACCTCGCCGTGGCCTGCGCGGTGCTCGGTGCCGCCGAGCGGATCGATCCCAGGGTGCTCGCCGACGTCATGATGATCGGCGAGCTGGGACTCGACGGCCGGGTGCGCCCCGTCCGGGGCATCCTGCCGGCGGTGCTGGCCGCGGCCGACGCCGGATACGAGCAGGTGGTGGTGCCCGAGTGCGCCGCTGCCGAGGCAACGCTGGTGCCCGGGGTGTCGGTGCTCGGCATCCGCAGCCTGCGCCAGTTGATCGCCCTGCTGACGGACGAGCCCGTACCCGACGAGGAGCCCGACGAGCTGGGCCGCCCGGACCCGCTCCTCGCGGGCCTGCGGGTGCCGGGCACAGGTGCGGCCACCGGCGTGCACAGCATCGGCGCCGCCCAGCACGACCATGACCACGACCTCGCCGACGTGGTGGGGCAGCTCTCGGCGCGCACAGCGGTGGAGGTGGCCGCCGCGGGCGGTCACCACCTGTTCCTCGAGGGGCCGCCCGGCGCGGGCAAGACGATGCTGGCAGAGCGGCTGCCCGCCGTGCTGCCCCGGCTCGGCCGGGAGGAATCGCTGGAGGTCACGGCGGTGCACTCGGTGGCCGGGCTGCTGCCGCCGGGCAAACCGCTGATCGACGTCGCGCCCTACTGCGCCCCGCACCACTCGGCCACCATGCAGTCGCTCGTCGGCGGCGGCCTCGGCATCGCGCGCCCCGGCGCGGTGTCCCTGGCCCACCGGGGCGTGCTCTTCCTCGATGAGGCGCCGGAGTTCCGCAGCCAGGCCCTGGACGCCCTGCGGCAGCCCCTGGAGGCGGGGCACGTGGTGATCGCGCGCAGCGCCGGAGTGGTCCGGTTCCCGGCGCGGTTCCTGATGGTTCTGGCGGCCAACCCGTGTCCGTGCGGACGTTTCTCGCAGCGGGACACCCTGTGCGAGTGCCTGCCGTCGGCGATCCGCCGCTATCAGGCGCGGCTGTCCGGTCCGCTGCTCGACCGGGTCGACCTCCGCGTCGAGGTGGATCCCGTGACCCGCGCCGAACTCACCCGGCCCGGTGCCCGCGGCGAGTCCACCGCGACGGTCGCAGACCGGGTCCGGGAGGCGCGGGCGCGTGCCGCCGCGCGGTTCACGGGAAGTCCGTGGCGGACCAACAGCGAAGTGCCCGGCCGGGAGCTGCGCAGCCGCTGGCACGCCGCGAGCGGCGCGATGGACGAGGCGGAGCGGAACCTGGAGCGGGGCGTGCTGACGGCCCGCGGCCTCGACCGGGTCCTGCGTGTCGCCTGGACGGTGGCCGACCTCGCCGGTCACGACCGGCCCGACGCCACCGACGTCACGCTCGCCCTGCAACTGCGCACCGGCGTCCCACGGGGCGTGCCCTTGGCCATCGGGGCACCGGTGTGACCGCGGGCACCGACCCGGACGGCGAGCTGCTCCTTCGTGTCCTGCTCACCCGTGTGATCGAGCCCGGTGACGAGGCCGGGGGGCGGTGGTTGCGGGAGTACGGGGTGCGGGAGGTGGCCCGGCGGCTGCGGGACGGCGGAGAGCCGCTGCCGGGCGTGAGCGGGACGCGCTGGGCCGGGCTGCGGGCGCGCGCCGCGCGGGCCGAGCCGCGCCGGGACCTGGAGGTCGCGTGCGCCGCCGGGGTGCGGTTCGTCTCCCCGGGGGACGCCGAGTGGCCGGCCCAGCTCGACGACCTCGGGGACGCCCGGCCCGTGGGGCTGTGGTTGCGTGGCCGGCCCAGCCTGCGGATGTGGGCGCTCAGATCGGTCGCCGTCGTCGGCGCCCGGGCCTGCACCGAGTACGGCGCCCACATGGCGGCCACCCTCGCCGCAGGGCTCGCCGAGCGCGGCTGGGTCGTGGTGTCCGGCGGCGCCTACGGCATCGACGGCGCCGCCCACCGGGGCGCCCTCGGCGCGGGCGGCGCCACCGTCGCCGTCCTGGCCTGCGGCGTCGACCGGCCCTACCCGCGCGGACACGCCGAGTTGATCACCAGGATCGCGGAACAGGGGCTGGTGTTGGGGGAGTTGCCGCCCGGCGACCATCCCACGCCGAGCCGGTTCATCCTGCGGAACCGGGTGATCGCCGCGCTCACCCGGGGCACGGTCGTCGTGGAGGCCGCCCACCGCAGCGGATCCCTGGTCACGGCGCGCGCGGCGCAGCGCCTCGGGAGGTTCACGATGGGCGTGCCCGGGCCCGCCACCAGCGCGCTGTCCGCGGGCGTGCACGAGCTGCTGCGCGGGGAGGGCGTGCTCGTCACCGATGCCGCGGACGCCGTCGAACTCATCGGGGACATGGGCGAGCTGGCCCCGGCCCGGCGAGGCCCGGTGCTCCCGCGTGACCTGCTGGAACCCGGAGCCCGACGGGTGCTGGCCGCCCTGCCCGCGGGCCGGCCGGCGCAGCCGCGGGAGATCGCGTCGGGTGCGCAGACCACGTCGGACGAGGCGATCGCGAGGCTGTACGAACTCAGAGCACTCGGGTACGTCGAACGACACGGCGACGGCTGGAAGTTGACACGCCAGGCGGTGATATCGGTCCGGGCCGGTCGGGCGGCCCGCTGACCGAGGGTGTTCGGCCGTCCGGGGGAACCCCGATGTCCTTGGGATTTCCCGGAGTTGACTCGCGGGACCGGTCACGCACAGCGATCTGCCGGGCCCACCCGGGCATGTTCCGGAGCATGCCCGTCCACGGGTGGAGCCCCGGCGTTCGCACACCGCGACTCCTCAGTCACGCTACGCTCACGAGGGCTCGGCACAGACCGGCCCAACTCGATACCGGACCGACAGCCCACCCAGGCACCTCCCTCCACAGCACTTCACGGCACTTCACGGCAGAACGGCACAAGGCGACGAATGCCCCAGCACACCTCCGGGTCCGACCGGGCGGCCATCCCCCCAGCCGCCCGCGACGGTGGCAGCGCGCGGCCGCCCGGTCCCTCGACGCTCGACGAGCTGTGGGGGTCGTACAAGGCGACGGGGGACGAGCGGCTGCGGGAGCAGCTGATCCTGCACTATTCACCGCTGGTGAAGTACGTGGCGGGGCGGGTGAGCGTGGGACTTCCGCCGAACGTGGAGCAGGCGGACTTCGTGTCGTCGGGGGTGTTCGGGCTGATCGATGCGATCGAGAAGTTCGACATCGGGCGGGAGATCAAGTTCGAGACGTACGCGATCACGCGGATCCGGGGCGCGATGATCGACGAGCTGCGGGCACTGGACTGGATTCCGCGCTCGGTGCGGCAGAAGGCGCGGAACGTGGAGCGGGCGTACGCGACGCTGGAGGCGCGGCTGCGGCGTACGCCGTCGGAGGGCGAGGTGGCGGCGGAGCTGGGGATCGGGATCGACGAGTTGCACGCGGTCTTCGGCCAGCTGTCCCTGGCGAACGTGGTGGCGCTGGAGGAACTGCTGCATGTGGGGGGCGAGGGCGGGGACCGGCTGAGTCTGATGGACACGCTGGAGGACACCGCGGCGGACAACCCGGTGGAAGTGGCGGAGGACCGGGAGCTGCGGCGATTTCTGGCACGGGCCATCAACACGTTGCCGGATCGGGAGAAGACCGTGGTGACGCTGTACTACTACGAGGGGCTCACGCTGGCGGAGATCGGGAACGTGCTGGGGGTGACCGAGAGCCGGGTCAGCCAGATCCATACGAAGTCCGTGCTCCAACTGCGGGCGAAACTGGCCGGCTTCGGCCGATGACGGGCCACGGACGCAGTGCGGGCGGACCGGTGCGGACACCCCTGGGGCACCGGGCGACTCCCGCCCGGGCGGGGGCGTCCGTACAGTGGTGGGCGTGCCAAGGATTCGAGCGGCCTCCGTGGCCGAGCATCGGTCGATGCAGCGAGCCGCCCTGCTGGACGCGGCTCGGAGCCTGCTGTCCGAGGGCGGTACGGAGGCGCTGACCTTCCCGGCCCTCGCCGAGCGCACGGGGCTTGCGCGGTCGTCCGTCTACGAGTACTTCCGTTCGCGGGCCGCGGTCGTCGAGGAGCTGTGCGAGGTCGACTTCCCCGTGTGGGCCGCCGAGGTGTCGGCGGCGATGGAGCGGGCGGACTCGGCCGAGGGCAAGGTCGAGGCGTATGTGCGCAAGCAGCTGGCGCTGGTCGGGGACCGGCGGCACCGGGCCGTCGTGGCGATCTCGGCGAGCGAGCTGGACACCGGGGCGCGGGAGAAGATCCGCGCCGCGCACGGCGGGCTCGTCGCCATGATCGTCGAGGCGCTGGAGGAGATGGGACACGCCCAGCCGCGGCTGGCGGCGGTGCTGTTGCAGGGTGTGGTGGATGCGGCGGTTCGGCGTATTGAGTTGGGGGCGGCTGAGGATCCTGCTGACATCACCGAGGCGGCCGTGACGATGGTCCTGCGGGGTGTGCGGGGCTGAGCCCGGTCGGGGCAGGAGCGGGCTCGGCGGCAGGGCCCGGCTCCTTGTCGGGAGGGTGACACCCCCAGGACCGGCAGCAGTCTCGACGGGCCCCGGCGCAGCAGCCACGGGGGCAGCAGCAGGAGGGGGTCCAGATAGGTATCGCCCCTGAGCAGTCCCCAGTGGACGCAGATGCCGGCGGTGCAGTGCGATCCGGTCGGTGCCACCCGCCCCACCACCTCGCCCGCCGCCACCTCGTCGCCCGTGCGCACCGACGCGTCCACCGGCTCGTAGGTCGTCCGCAGATCCGTGCCCGCCAGCTCGACGGAGACCACGCCCCGCCCGGCCACCCGGCCCGCGAAGGACACCCGGCCCGCCGCCACCGCCCGTACCGGAGCACCGGGCGGCGCGCCCAGGTCGACGCCTCGGTGCCCGGGGCCGTACGCCGTCGCCGGCGGCTCCCAGCCGCGTACCACCACGGGCCGCGTCCCCACCGGCCAGACCCGGGCGAGCGCCGGGACCGGGGCCGACGGGGGCGCGGCAAGGGGCGGAGCGGAAGGAGGCGGAGCGGCAGGGGGCGGAGCGGGAGGCGGGGGCGTGGGAAACACCGGCCCCGGCGACTGTGCCCGGGCCGGGAGGGCCGAACCGCCCAGGACCGCCGCCGGCACCACTGCCGCGAGCACCACCGCCCACACCCACACCCACCCGGCCCGGACCGCCCGCATGCTCGACCCGGTCCGCATCACACGCTTCGCTGACATCGCACTCATGCGAGAACCGTCCCGCACCTCCACCGAGCATGGCCGGCGCCGGTGGACTACTCACCGGTTGTGGACAACGGCGTCACCCGGTGCTCCGTCGGTCCCGTACACTTCTGGTGGCGACTCGGGTCACCGGGTCGACTTCGCACGCCCCGGCACACACCGGCCGGCAACGGTTCGTTGGTGTCAGCGCCCCTCGGTCCTCCTGTGGCAACGGCGCATGTGGGCGTCAGGCGCGGAAGCCGTCCGGCATCCGCGGCACAACCGAGAAACCCAAGGAGATACGGCCATGGCCGTCGTCACGATGCGGGAGCTGCTGGAGAGCGGCGTCCACTTCGGTCACCAGACCCGTCGCTGGAACCCGAAGATGAAGCGCTTCATCTTCACCGAGCGCAACGGCATCTACATCATCGACCTGCTCCAGTCGCTGTCGTACATCGACCGTGCCTACGAGTTCGTCAAGGAGACCGTCGCCCACGGCGGCACGGTGATGTTCGTCGGTACCAAGAAGCAGGCGCAGGAGGCCATCGCCGAGCAGGCCACCCGCGTCGGTATGCCGTTCGTCAACCAGCGCTGGCTGGGCGGCATGCTCACCAACTTCTCGACCGTCTACAAGCGTCTGCAGCGCCTGAAGGAGCTTGAGCAGATCGACTTCGAGGACGTCGCCTCCTCCGGTCTGACCAAGAAGGAGCTTCTCGTGCTCTCGCGCGAGAAGGCCAAGCTGGAGAAGACCCTCGGCGGTATCCGCGAGATGCAGAAGGTGCCCAGCGCCGTCTGGATCGTGGACACCAAGAAGGAGCACATCGCGGTCGGCGAGGCCCGGAAGCTCAACATCCCGGTCGTCGCCATCCTCGACACCAACTGCGACCCCGACGAGGTCGACTACAAGATCCCGGGCAACGACGACGCGATCCGCTCCGTCACCCTGCTCACCCGTGTGATCGCCGACGCCGTCGCCGAGGGCCTCATCGCTCGCTCCGGCGTCGCGACCGAAGGCAAGGGCGAGAAGGCTGCGGGCGAGCCGCTCGCCGAGTGGGAGCGCGACCTGCTCGAGGGCGAGAAGAAGGCCGAGGAAGCTCCGGCCGCCGAGGCTCCCGCCACTGAGGCGTCGGCCACGGAGGCTCCCGCCACTGAGGCGTCGGCCACGGAGGCTCCCGCCACTGAGGCGTCGGCCACGGAGGCTCCCGCCGCCGAGGCTCCGGCCACGGAGGCTCCCGCCGCCGAGGTTCCCGCTGCCGAGGCGCCGGCCGCCGAGGGCGAGCAGGTCTGACCCGTCAGCGCCGATGTTGACGGCGGGAGCGGCGACATGAAGTCCGCTCCCGCCGTTCACCCGTAGGTCAGCACCGAGTCGGGGACCTGCCCCTACATGTAGATCGCAGACCGTGCAGATCTTCGATTCTCCAGACTTCGAGAAAGATTCACAGACTCATGGCGAACTACACCGCCGCCGACGTCAAGAAGCTCCGCGAGCTCACCGGCGCCGGCATGATGGACTGCAAGAAGGCGCTGGACGAGGCCGAGGGCAGCGTCGACAAGGCCGTCGAGGCGCTCCGCATCAAGGGCCAGAAGGGCGTCGCCAAGCGCGAGGGCCGCTCCGCCGAGAACGGCGCCGTGGTCGCGGTCATCGCCGAGGACAACTCCTCCGGCGTGCTCGTCGAGCTGAAGTGCGAGACGGACTTCGTCGCCAAGGGCGAGAAGTTCCAGTCCGTCGCAGGCGCCATCGCGGAGCACGTCGCGAAGACCTCCCCGGCCGACATCGAGGCGCTGCTCGCCTCCGAGATCGAGGCCGGCAAGACCGTCCAGGCGTTCGTGGACGAGGCCAACGCCAACCTCGGCGAGAAGATCGTCCTGGACCGCTTCGCGCAGTTCACCGACGGTTTCGTGACCGCGTACATGCACCGCACCATGCCCGACCTGCCGCCGCAGATCGGTGTCCTGGTCGAGCTCGACAAGCCGAACGCCGAGGTCGCCAAGGGCGTCGCCCAGCACATCGCCGCCTTCGCGCCGAAGTACCTCGCCAAGGAGGACGTCCCGGCCGAGGTCATCGAGTCCGAGCGCCGCATCGCCGAGGAGACCACCCGCGCCGAGGGCAAGCCCGAGGCCGCGATCGCCAAGATCGTCGAGGGCCGTCTGAACGGTTTCTTCAAGGACGCGACGCTGCTCGGCCAGCCGTACGCTCTCGACAACAAGAAGTCGGTCCAGAAGGTGCTGGAGGAGGCCGGTGTCACCCTGAAGCGCTTCACGCGCATCAAGGTCGGCATCTGAGTCCGTACCGCGATCGACACGCGACCCCGATAGGGTCGACAGCAGTCGTCCGCGCACACCGCCGCACCCGGGTACGTGGCGGACGGCAGCAGATCTGACGAGGAGGCCATTGCCGCGCATGGGAGCGAAGAGCGAACCCACCGGCAATGGCCTTCTTCGCATGCGCACCACGTGAAAGAGGCGGATCCCATGACCACCAAGGCCCAGAAGAGCGACGACGGCAAAGTACGCGGCCGGTTTCTGCTGAAGCTGTCCGGAGAGGCATTCTCCGGCGGCGGGGGCCTGGGCGTGGATCCCGATGTGGTGCACAAGATCGCCCGTGAGATCGCCGCCGTCGTCCGGGACGGCCCGCAGATCGCCGTCGTCATCGGCGGCGGCAACTTCTTCCGCGGCGCCGAGCTCCAGCAGCGCGGCATGGACCGGGCCCGCTCCGACTACATGGGCATGCTCGGCACGGTGATGAACTGCCTCGCCCTCCAGGACTTCCTGGAGAAGGAGGGCATCCAGTCCCGGGTGCAGACCGCCATCACCATGGGCCAGGTCGCCGAGCCGTACATCCCGCTGCGCGCCGTGCGCCATCTGGAGAAGGGCCGTGTGGTGATCTTCGGCGCCGGTATGGGCATGCCGTACTTCTCCACCGACACCACCGCGGCCCAGCGCGCCCTGGAGATCGACGCCGAGGCGCTGCTGATGGGCAAGAACGGGGTGGACGGGGTCTACGACTCCGATCCGAAGACCAACCCGGACGCCGTCAAGTTCGACTCCCTCGGCTACGGCGAGGTCATCACCCGCGACCTCAAGGTCGCCGACGCCACCGCCATCACGCTGTGCCGCGACAACAAGCTGCCCATCCTTGTCTTCGAGCTTCTCGCGGAGGGCAATATCGCCCGTGCCGTCAAGGGTGAGAAGATCGGCACACTCGTGGGTGACCAGGACGGTCGGCACTGACCGGAGAAACACCCGGCCCCTGACCGGGGGATGGACCCTGACCGGGGGATGGACAATGACCTGCCCGGGCGGGAACCGTGCAGGAAGAAGACGCGACGCAGCCGGCCGTGGGCCCCGACAAGGAACCGCGACCGGGCCTACTCAAGACACGCAGGAGCAAGTGGTGATCGAAGAGACCCTCCTCGAAGCCGAGGAGAAGATGGAGAAGGCCGTCGTGGTCGCCAAGGAGGACTTCGCCGCGATCCGCACCGGCCGTGCGCACCCGGCGATGTTCAACAAGATCGTGGCCGACTACTACGGCGCGCCGACGCCGATCAACCAGCTGGCCTCGTTCTCCGTGCCGGAGCCGCGCATGGCGGTCGTCACCCCGTTCGACAAGAGCGCGCTGCGCAACATCGAGCAGGCGATCCGCGACTCCGACCTGGGCGTCAACCCCAGCAACGACGGCAACATCATCCGTGTGGTGTTCCCCGAGCTCACCGAGGAGCGCCGTCGCGACTACATCAAGGTCGCCAAGGGCAAGGCCGAGGACGCCAAGATCTCCATCCGCTCCGTGCGGCGCAAGGCCAAGGAAGCCATCGACAAGCTGATCAAGGACGGCGAGGTCGGCGAGGACGAGGGCCGCCGTGCGGAGAAGGAGCTGGACGACACCACGGCGAAGTACGTCGCCCAGGTGGACGAGCTCCTCAAGCACAAGGAAGCGGAACTGCTCGAGGTCTGATGAACGACTCTTCCTGGGGGGCGCCGCCACAGGCCGGGTACTGGGGGCCCACCGAGCACGGGCCCGGGCAGGGGTACGGCCGAGGGGCCGCCCCGGCGGGTCCCGCGTACGATGCGCATGACACCCAGCAGACTCGCCCCATGCCCATCGTCCCCGACGACGTACCCGCGCATGGCGGAGACCAGGACGGGGGCCGGTGGGCCGCTCGGCTGAGCGGCCCACCGGCCCGAGACGAGACGTTCCAGAGCGGTGCGTATCACGCCGGTGCGTATTACGCCGAGACCCCGTCGGCGCATCCCCATGGGGCGGCGCCGCAGAATCCGGAGCCCATGCGCGACGCCCCACAACCCGCGCCCGCACCGCAGAAGAAGAGCGCGGGCCGGGACCTGGGTGCCGCGATAGGCGTCGGCGTCGGACTCGGCGTGGTCATCCTCACGTCGCTGTTCATCGTCAAGGCCGTCTTCGTCGGCGTCATAGCAGTCGCCGTCGTGGTCGGCCTGTGGGAGCTGACCAACCGGCTCCAGGAGCGCAAGGGCATCAGGGCGCCCCTGGTCCCGCTGGCGCTCGGCGGCGCCGCGATGGTCGTCGCCGGATATGTCCGGGGCGCCCAGGGTGCCTGGGTGGCCATGGCGCTGACCGCGCTGGCGGTCCTGGTGTGGCGCATGACGCAGCCACCGGAGGGCTATCTCAAGGACGTCACGGCGGGCGTCTTCGCGGCGTTCTACGTACCGTTCCTGGCCACGTTCGTGGCGATGATGCTGGACGCCGACGACGGTTCGCGCCGCGTCCTGACCTTTCTGATCCTCACGGTCGTCAGCGACACCGGCGCGTACGCGGTCGGCTGGCGCTTCGGCAGGCACAAGCTCGCCCCGCGCATCAGCCCCGGCAAGACCCGCGAGGGGCTGCTCGGCGCGGTGCTGTTCGCGATGGTCGCGGGCGCCCTGTGCATGCAGTTCCTGATCGACGGCGGCACCTGGTGGCAGGGCCTGCTCCTCGGCCTCGCGGTCGCGGGCAGCGCCACCCTCGGCGACCTCGGCGAGTCCATGATCAAGCGGGATCTGGGCATCAAGGACATGGGCACCCTGCTCCCCGGCCACGGCGGCATCATGGACCGCCTCGACTCGTTGCTGCCGACGGCGCCCGTGGCGTGGCTGCTGATGGTGCTGTTCGTCGGATCCGCGTGAACGCTGCGCTGACGGGGCCGTAACGGGTCGTTGTCTGTCTGCGGCTGTGTCGTGTCTGGTCGCGCAGTTCCCCGCGCCCCTGTCGGCGCTGGGCGCTGCGCGCCCCCCGACACCGCCCGACGTGACCGGCAGGCGGCTCGTGCGACACTGGTACGGCCATGCCTAAGCCCGGAGAACTCACCTTTGTCGCCCCGCGCGGTGCCCAGCGGCCGCCGCGGCATCTCGCTGATCTGTCGCCCGCCGAACGTAAGGAGGCCGTCGCCGCGATCGGCGAGAAGCCGTTTCGGGCGAAGCAGCTCTCGCAGCACTACTTCGCGCGGTACGCCCATGACCCCGAGCAGTGGACCGATATCCCCGCTGGGTCGCGGACCCGGCTGCGCGAGGCGCTGTTCCCCGAGCTGATGACGGTCGTACGGCATCTGTCGACCGATCAGGGCACCACCCGCAAGACGCTGTGGCGGCTGTTCGACGGGACGCTCGTCGAGTCGGTGCTCATGCGGTACCCGGACCGGGTGACGATGTGCATCAGCTCGCAGGCGGGGTGCGGGATGAACTGCCCGTTCTGCGCCACCGGTCAGGCCGGCCTCGACCGTAACCTGTCGACCGCCGAGATCGTGCACCAGATCGTGGACGGCATGCGGTCGCTCCGGGACGGCGAGGTGCCCGGCGGCCCCGCCAGGCTGTCCAACATCGTCTTCATGGGCATGGGCGAGCCGCTCGCCAACTACAAGCGGGTCGTGGGCGCGATCCGGGCGCTCACCGATCCCGAGCCGGACGGGCTCGGGCTGTCCCAGCGCGGCATCACCGTCTCCACCGTCGGACTCGTCCCGGCCATCCACCGGTTCGCCGACGAGGGCTTCAAGTGCCGCCTCGCCATCTCGCTGCACGCGCCCGACGACGAACTGCGCGACACCCTCGTCCCCGTCAACACGCGGTGGAAGGTGCGCGAGGTGCTCGACGCCGGCTTCGGGTACGCCGCGACGTCCGGGCGCCGACTGTCCATCGAGTACGCGCTGATCCGGGACATCAACGACCAGGCGTGGCGCGGCGACCGGCTCGGCCGGCTGCTCAAGGGCAGGCCCGTGCACGTCAACCTGATCCCGCTCAACCCGACACCGGGCTCCAAGTGGACCGCGTCCAGGCCCGAGGACGAGAAGGCATTCGTGGCGGCCATCGAGGCGCACGGGGTGCCGGTGACCGTCCGGGACACCCGCGGTCAGGAGATCGACGGCGCCTGCGGTCAGCTGGCTGCCACCGAGCGGTAGCCGGACGGTAGTCTGAGGGCGTCCAACACATCACACCTTCCTACGCGAAGCTCATATTCCGAATAATCCAGAATATTCCGACAGGGGAGCGCCACAGCGCTGAGAGTGCGGCACACGGGCCGCAGACCCTCCGAACCTCGCCCAGGTCATTCTGGGTAGGGAGATCGGTCCTCACTCAAGCTGTTGCGCCCTGCCCGGACGTCCCTCGTGGAGTCCGGGCAGGGCCGCGTCTCTTCCTGGTCACCCCAGGAGGAATCCAGTTGCACACCAAGACCCTTGTGGCCGTCGTGGTCGGGCTCGGACTGGTCACGCTGTCCGCGTGCGGGTCCACCGACGACGGGAACGCCGCGGACGCCAAGACCGTCACCCTCGTCAGCCACGATTCGTGGGCCGTGTCGAAGAACGTCCTCAAGACCTTCGAGAAGCAGTCCGGTTACACCGTCAAGGTCCTCAAGGACGGCGACGCCGGACAGGCCGTCAACAAGGCGATCCTGACCAAGGACAACCCGCAGGGCGACGTCTTCTTCGGCGTCGACAACACCCTGCTGTCGCGGGCCCTCGACAACGGGCTGTTCCAGCCGTACGAGGCCGAGGGCTCCGACCGGCTGCGGCCCGGGTTCCGGGCCGACACGTCCGGGCACCGGGTCACGCCCGTCGACACCGGCGACATCTGCGTCAACTACGACAAGGCGTACTTCGACCGGCACCGGCTGACCCCGCCGCAGACCTTCGACGACCTGGTCAAGCCCGAGTACAAGAACCTCCTCGTCACCGAGAACGCCGCCACCTCCTCGCCCGGCCTCGGCTTTCTGCTCGGCACCGCCGCCCGGTACGGCGACGGAGGCTGGCCGGAGTACTGGAAGAAGCTGAAGGCCAACGGCGTCAAGGTCGTGGACGGCTGGGAGCAGGCGTACGACGAGGAGTTCTCCGGTTCGGCCGGCGGCCGGAAGGCGGGCGGCGACCGGCCGCTCGTCGTGTCGTACGCCTCCTCGCCGCCCGCCGAGGTCGTCTACGCCGACCCGAAGCCGGCCACCGCGCCCACCTCAGTGGCCACCGGCACCTGCTTCCGGCAGACCGAGTACGCCGGACTGCTCACGGGCGCCCGCAACAGCGCGGGCGGCAAGGCGTTCCTGGACTTCCTGATCGGCAAGGAGTTCCAGGAGGACATGCCGCTCAACATGTTCGTCTACCCGGTGCGCGCGGACGCCAAGGTGCCGCAGGAGTTCGTGAAGTACGGTCCGCAGGCCAAGGATCCCGAGACCCTGGCGCCCGACCGGATCGCCTCCCACCGCGACCAGTGGGTCACGTCGTGGACCTCGCTCGTACTGAAGTAGCCGAAATGGCCGACGTAGCCGAAGCGGACGGGGCGGCTGGGGCGGCCGGTTCCGACTCGCGTGGGCGGCGTGCGGGGAGCGTGGCGCGGCTCGCGCTGATGGCCGGGCCGGTCGCGTTCCTCGCCGTCTTCTTCGCCTGGCCCGTGGCCGCCATCGTCGTCCGCGGGCTGAGGCCGGACGGCGCCTGGCAGTGGGGGCGGATTGCGGACGTCGTGACCCGCTCCGACATCCGGCACGTGTTGTGGTTCACCACCTGGCAGGCGCTCGCCTCCACCGCGCTCACCCTGCTGATCGCGCTGCCCGGCGCGTATGTCTTCGCGCGCCTCGACTTCCCGGGCAAGCGGATCCTGCGGGCCGTGGCCACCGTGCCGTTCGTGCTGCCGACCGTCGTGGTCGGCACGGCCTTCCTCGCCCTCGTCGGGCGCGGCGGGCTGCTCGACGAGCTGTGGGGCGTACGGCTGGACACCACCGTGTGGGCGATCCTGCTCGCGCATGTCTTCTTCAACTACGCCGTCGTCGTCCGTACCGTCGGCGGACTGTGGTCCGGGCTCGACCCGCGCCAGGAGGAGGCCGCGCGGATGCTGGGCGCCGCGCCGCTGACCGCCTGGCGCAAGGTGACGCTGCCGGCGCTGGCCCCGGCGGTGGCCGCCGCCGCGCTGATGGTGTTCCTGTTCACCTTCACCTCCTTCGGCGTGGTGCAGATCCTCGGCGGCCCCACCTTCGCCACGCTCGAAGTGGAGATCTACCGGCAGACGTCCCAGATCTTCGACCTGGCCACGGCCGCGGTCCTCACCCTCGTCCAGTTCGCCGCGGTGGGCGCGGTCCTCGCCGTGCACGCCTGGACGGTACGGCGACGGGAGACCGCGCTGCGCCTCGTCGATGCCTCACTGACAGCGCGCCGACCGCGCGGGGCGGGCCAGTGGGCGCTCCTCGCGGGCGTCCTGGCCACCGTCGTGGCGCTCGTCCTGCTGCCGCTCGGGGTGCTGGTGCAGCGCTCCCTGGACGCTCCCGGCCTGCGCTACTACCGGGCCCTGACCCACGAGGACGGCGGCACGTTCCTGGTGGCGCCGATCACGGCGGTCGGGAACTCCCTGCGATACGCGCTCGTCGCCACCGCCATCGCGGTGCTGATCGGTTCCCTCGCCGCCGCCGCGCTGTCCCGGCTCCCCCCTTCCCGGCCGCGCGCGTACGGAGGCACACCCCTCGCGGACCGGATCGTCCGGGGTTTCGACGCGCTGCTGATGCTGCCGCTCGGCGTCTCGGCCGTCACCGTCGGCTTCGGATTCCTGATCGCGCTCGACGAACCGCCGCTGGACCTGCGGCAGTCCTGGATCCTCGTCCCGCTCGCGCAGGCGCTGGTCGGCGTGCCCTTCGTGGTACGGACCATGCTGCCGGTGCTGCGGTCCGTCGACGGGCGGTTGCGGGAGGCGGCGGCCGTGCTCGGGGCGTCGCCCTGGCGGGTGTGGCGGGAGGTCGACCTGCCGCTGGTGCGGCGGGCGCTGCTGGTCGCGGCCGGGTTCGCGTTCGCCGTGTCGCTCGGGGAGTTCGGCGCGACCGTGTTCATCGCACGGCCCGACAACCCCACCCTGCCGGTCGCCGTGGCCCGGCTGCTCGGCCGCCCCGGAGACCTCAACTACGGCCAGGCGATGGCCCTTTCCACGATTCTGATGGTGGTGTGCGCGGTGGCGCTGCTGGCGCTCGAACGGCTGCGCCCCCACCGGAGCGGAGAGTTCTGATGCTGCTGAGCCTCACGTCCGCGACCGTCCGCCTCGGCGGGCGGACCGTGCTCGACGCCGTGGATCTGGAGGTGGCCGAACACGAGATCGTGTGTGTGCTCGGGCCCAGCGGCAGCGGCAAGTCGACGCTGCTGCGGGTGGTCGCCGGGTTGCAGCCACCGGACTTGGGTCAGGTCGTGCTCGACGGGCGGGACCAGGCGGGAGTGCCCGCGCACCGGCGCGAGGTCGGCCTGATGTTCCAGGACCACCAGCTGTTCCCGCAGCGGGACGTGGGCGGCAATGTGGCGTTCGGGCTGCGGATGCGCGGCGCGTCGAAGGAGCAACAGCAAGCCGATGTACGGGAGTTGATGGACCTCGTGGGGCTGCCGGGTGCCGCCCGGCGGGCCGTGGACCGGCTCTCCGGGGGCGAGCAGCAGCGGGTGGCGCTCGCCCGGGCCCTCGCTCCCCGGCCGCGGCTGCTGATGCTGGACGAACCGCTCGGCCAGCTCGACCGCTCGCTGCGGGAGCGGCTGGTGGTCGAACTGCGGGAGCTGTTCGACCGGTTGGGCACCACGGTGCTCGCCGTCACACACGACCAGGGCGAGGCATTCGCGCTCGCCGACCGGGTGGTGGTGATGCGCGACGGCCGGATCGCCCAGTCCGGTACGCCACTTGAGGTGTGGCAGCGGCCCGCGGACGAGTTCGTGGCCCGCTTCCTCGGCTTCGAGAACATCGTCGGCGCACAGGTCACCGGGGCGGTCGCGGTCACCCCATGGGGGAAGCTCCCGGTGCCCGGGCCCGCGCCCCAGGGACGGCGCACGCTGCTGGTGCGGCCCGCCGGAGTGCGGCTCGGGCCGCCCGACGAGGGGCTGCGGTGCACGGTGACCGCCCGCACCTTCAAGGGCAGCCATGTGGCCGTCCGCCTCCAGCCGGCGGACGGGCCGCGCCTGGAGGCGGCGTGCGCGCTACGGGCGGCCCCGGAGGTCGGCAGCGAGGTCGGGGTGGGGTTCGACGCGGCGGAAATCGACGTACTGGACTGACACGCGCGGACCCAAAACGACCTGCTGGACTGACACGCGCGGACCTAGGGTGAGCGCCATGACGCCCCTTGCCCATGAGCGCTACATCGACGCGATCGCCCACCAGGTCGAGCAGGTGCGGACCGTGCTGACCTCCGGCGCCGATCTGTCCATGCCCGTGCCGACCTGCCCGGACTGGTGCCTTGAGGAGTTGGTGTGCCACCTCGGTGGCGCCCTGCGCTGGGTCGCCGAGATCGTCGGCGGCCGGGCCCAGCAGGCCGTCCCGGCGGACCGGGTCCCGCAGATCGCGGGACCGGGGCCGGGCAGCGCCCCCGCCGTCCTGGACGCGTGGTTCGCGGACAGCGGCCGACTGGTGGTGGACGCGCTGCGCGAGGCCGGACCCGACACCGAGGTGTGGGCCTGGGCGGGGGACCGCTCCTCGGGTTTCTGGGCCCGCCGGATGGCGCACGAGATCACCGTGCACCGCGCGGATGCCACGCTGGCGGCCGGACTGCCCTACGAGGTCGCGCCCGACATCGCCGCCGACGCGATCGACGAGGGGCTGGACCTCGTGGCGTGGGCGCAGCGCAACGGGCAGCGCGATCTGGTGCGGGAGCTGCGCGGCCCGGACCGGAGCATCCAGCTGTACGCCACCGACACCCCGCCCGAACCGAACGGCGGGCAGGGCGAGTCGGCGGCCCCCGCCACCGAAGGGTGGGGGAGGCTGGTCCGGCTCACCGAGGACGGGGTGCAGTGGCGTCGCGGCCACGCGAGGGCGACGGTCATCCTGCGCGGCCCGCTGACCTCGGTCCTGCTCGCCTTCTACCGCCGACTGCCGCTGGACAGGCCGGAGTTGGAGGTCGTCGGCGAGCGGGAGCTGCTGGAGTTCTGGCTGGCGCGGACGGCGTTCGGCTGAACGGCCGTGACCCGCCCCCGCAGTGCGGGGACGGGCCACGGCGGTAGGCCGAACCGGGGTGTCAGCTACGGCTGTTCGCTCCGCGGCGGCGCATGCCGAAGAACACCGCGCCACCGCCGACGACGACGAAGGCGGCGGCCACACCGGCGATCAGACCGGTGCTGGAGTTCGCACCGGTCTCGGCGAGGTTGGAGTCACCGCCCGCCGGGGACGGCGCGGTGCTCGGCTTGTCCGCCGGGGCGGTGCTGGTGCTCGCCGAGGCCGACGGGGTCGGGGGCTTCGACTCGGCCGGGGTGGACTCGGACTCCGACGGCGACGGGGGGGTCTTCGACGGGGTCGGGGTCGGGGTGTCCTCGGTCTTGCAGGCCGTGGACGGGGTGGTGAGGTCGGGCTTGATGTCCTCGTCCACCAGGTTGCCGGCCTTGACGTGGACCCGGTACGTCGCGCCCGGCTTCCAGTCCTCGGTGAAGGAGACGGTGGTGCCCTCACGCGAGCCCTTGATCTCCTGGGGCTCACCGACCTGCTTCTCGTCGGCACCGTTGTTCTCCAGGAACACGGTGATGACAGCGGGCTGACCGGAGGCGTCCTTGTCGGTGACGACGATGACGCCGTTGGTGCCGTCGCACTTGGCTTCGGCGGAGAACTCACGGATGTTGCACGCGAACGCGGAGTTGGTGACGCCCAGAGCGAGCGCCACGGTCGCGGAGGCAACACCCAGGATGCGCACGGAACGACGTGCGCTACGGCGAGTTATGGACACGTTTGTCCTTTACAGAGTGCATCTGCGGGGGGCTTGCGGGGGAGACGAGGCAACGACGACGTCACGCTTCATCGCCCCCATGAGACTCACAGGTCTATAAGTGGTCCATAAGCCCTGTCAACGCGTATGCCCCCCACGGGCGTTGACTTTGCACTCTTGTTAACTACCAAGAGGTTTCAACTACTTGGGAGCCGATTCGATCCGGCCAAAGCCGCGGCGATGTCAGCCCTGCACCGCCGCCGGGTCCATCCACGTGACCTCCCAGGTGTGGCCGTCGAGGTCGTCGAAGGCGCGGCCGTACATGAAGCCGTGGTCCTGGGGGGTGCCGCTCGCCGTGCCGCCCGCCGCGATCGCCTTGTCCACCAACTCGTCGACCTTCTCGCGGCTCTCGGCGCTCAGACACAGCAGGACCTCGCTGGACCTGGCCGAGTCGACGATCTCCTTCGAGGTGAAGTCGGCGTAGCGCTGCTTGCTGAGCAGCATCGCGACGATGGTGTCGCTGATCACGACGCAGACGCTGTCGTCCGTGCTGAACTGCGGGTTGATCGTGTACCCGAGCGCGGTGAAGAACGTCTTCGACGCCTCGACGTCGTCGGTGGCCAGGTTCACGAAGATCATCTGCTGGTACATGGGGCCTCTTCCCTCGGGTTCGTGCCGTTCGAAGGTGCAGACCGGAGGCCGCCGGGAAACTCATCGGCGACCGCCGACCTGTTTCGTACCGTTGTGCGGACCTCTGTGGTATCGCCTTGCGGATCCCTCAGCGGTCCAGCGGGAACGCCACGGATCTCTCAGCGGTCCAGCAGGAACGCCACGGAATTTTCAGCGGTCCAGCGGGAACGCCACCAGGCAGGCCACCACCACGGTGAGCGGACCGAACAGGGCCAGCAGAGCACCCGCGCGCACGGCCGCGGCGCCGCGCAGCAGGGTGGCGGGGGCGCCGAGGCGCAGCAGGGCGGCGGTGGCGTCGGCGCGGCACTGCCGGGCCTCCACGGCCGCCGTCAGCAGGGTCGCCAGGGTGCAGCCGGTGACCAGGAGGACACCGAAGGCGGTGAGTGGACCGTAGGGCGGGGCGGCGGCGGAGAACGCGGTCAGGGCGAACGCGCCCGAGACCACCGCGCAGACCACGCCGAGGGGGCGGCCGATGCGGACGGCCTCCGCCATCAGCGCCCGGCCGGCGAGCAGCCGCAGCGCGCCCGGCCGGGCCGACTGCAGCAGCCGACCGCACAGATGGGTGAGGCCGGGACCGCCCAGGACCAGGCCCACGGCGGCCAGGGCCCAGCCGATCAGCACGCCGGAAACGGCCGGGTCAAAGTCGGTGGACTGGTCGACGTACGCCTCCACGGCCAGGCCGATGGCGAGGACCGCGACGCCCCAGGGCAGGCCGGCCGGGGCGCGGCGCGGTTCGACGAGGGCGTGTCGCCAACCGGCGCCCGGGGCCGGGGAGCCGGTCGGCGCGTCGTCGAGCCCGTCGGGGTGCGCGGGGTCCCGGTCGTCGTCCGCCGGGTCGGGCCGGTCGTTCATCCGGCCGGGCGGCTGTCCGGCGTCGCCGTTGTGCGGGACGGGCACCGTCCCGACGACCCGGGTCCCGGCGGCCGGACGGACGGTGCCGCCCGCCGGCTGCGCGGCGAACCCGGCGTGCGTCCCGAGGGCCTCGCGCGACCGCGCGCGCCCGTAGGAGCCGAAGCGGCCGTACGTCCATGCCGCTTGGCGCGCGGGGTGGGCGTCCGAGGGCCGCAGCACCAGGGCCACCGTGCCCGACGCGATCATCGGGACCAGCGCGAGGAGCGTGAGGGCGGCCGGCAGGGGCAGCGGCACGCCCACGGCCAGCAGTTGCTGCGCCGCCCCGTCGAAGGGCATGCCCGTGAGATCGCCGCGCAGATGGAGAAAGAGGAGGAGGGCCACCGTCGAGCCCAGCGTGCAGGACAGGGCCGTGGTCAGGACCGAGATCGCCATCAGCTGCCCCGGGCCGAGGCCGAGGGTCGAGAGCCCGGGGCGGGGCCTGGTGCCCGGGTCGGTGCGGGCGACCGCCACCGCGAAGTGGACGCTGGCGGCCAGCGGCACCACGCACCAGGCCAGGCGGTTCACCGACTCCGTCGGGTTCTCGGGGTGCCCCAGCGCATGGGCGAGGGTGCTCAGCAGCAGAAAGCCCGTGCCCGCCGCGGCCGTCGCCACCAGGAGGCGGCGCAGCTGGACCGCGGGGTGGGCGCCGCGGGTCAGACGGAGAGCGAGCACGCGGCCCGGCCTTCCGACTCTGTGACCGGGGGCAGGTGCACGGTGGTCACGCACCGCCCGTCGAGCAGCGCCATCATGTGGTCGGCGAGGGCCGCGGTCTGCGCGTCGTGGGTGGCGAGGACGACGGTGATGCCGTGCGAGCGGGCCGCCGATGTCAGCGTACGCAGCACATGGCCGTGGTCGGCGCGGTGCAGGGGGGCCGTGGGCTCGTCCGCGAACAGCACCGTGGGGGCGGGGGCGAGCGCCCGGGCGATCGCGACGCGCTGGCGTTCGGCCTGCCGCAGCTCGCGCGGATGCCGACGGGAGCTGTCACCGACGTCGAGCCGATCCAGCCACTCCAGGGCGGCGGCCTTGGCGCGACGGCGGCTGGTGCCGCGCAGCATCAGGGGCAGCGCGGTGTTCTCCCAGACGTTCAACTCCGGGACGAGGGCCGGCACCGGGTCGATCCAGCCGAACCGGTCGCGGCGCAGCCGCTCCCGGGCCGACCGGCCCAGGGTGTGCACGGGCGAGCTGTTGAACCAGACCTCGCCACGCCGGACGGGCAGTTGCCCGGACAGACAGCGCAGCAGGGTGGTCTTGCCGCTGCCGCGGGGCCCGCTGACGGCGAGGATCTCGCCCTCCCGCACACCGAGCGAGACACCGCCCAGGGCGGGTGAGCCGTCGGCGTGGGTGAAGTGCAGGGAGCGTGCCCAGAGCACGTCGTTGTCCGGCGGGGCCACCATGGGCGTACACCTCGGTTCTGATCCGTTTTCCCGGTGCCTGATCCCCCTTCCGGGGGAACGAAGGCCGGGCCGATCGGTCACTGGCACGCTAGGCAGCCGCCGCCGGGGGGCCGGACAGCACACGGCCCCGGGCCGCCGTTCTCACTCGAACGGGCGGCGCCGGGGCCGGAGTCGATCAGCTGATCAGCGGCGCGGGGCGGGCAAGGGCGCACCGCCGCGCCGGGGTTCGGGGCTCAGGGCTCGGTCCATGTCCCGTCGGGGTTCAGAACTCGGTCCATTTCCCGGTTCGGGGTTCAGAGCTTGGTCCACGCCTCGGTCAGCGTCGCGCGCAGGATCTGCTCGATCTCGTCGAAGGTCTCCTGGTTGGAGATCAGCGGCGGGGCGAGCTGGACGACCGGGTCGCCGCGGTCGTCGGCCCGGCAGTACAGGCCGTTGTCGAAGAGGGCCTTGGAGAGGAAGCCGTACAGGACGCGCTCGGTCTCCTCGTCGTTGAAGCTCTCCTTGGTGTTCTTGTCCTTGACCAGTTCGATGCCGTAGAAGAAGCCGTTGCCGCGGACGTCGCCGACGATCGGCAGGTCGTGCAGCTTCTGCAGGGTGGACAGGAACGCGGACTCGTTGTCCAGCACATGCTGGGTGAGGCCCTCGCGCTCGAACAGGTCGAGGTTGGCGAGGCCCACCGCGGCGGAGACCGGGTGGCCGCCGAAGGTGTAGCCGTGCAGGAACATATTGTCGCCCTGGTAGAACGGCTCGGCCAGGCGGTCGGAGATGATGCAGGCGCCGATCGGGGAGTAGCCCGAGGTCATGCCCTTGGCGCAGGTGATCATGTCCGGTACGTAGCCGAACTTGTCGCAGGCGAACATCGTGCCGAGCCGGCCGAAGGCGCAGATGACCTCGTCGGAGACCAGCAGCACGTCGTACTGGTCGCAGATCTCGCGCACCCGCTGGAAGTAGCCGGGCGGCGGCGGGAAGCAGCCGCCGGCGTTCTGCACCGGCTCGAGGAAGACCGCGGCGACGGTGTCCGGGCCCTCGAAGAGGATCTGCTGCTCGATCTGGTCGGCGGCCCAGCGGCCGAATGCCACCGGGTCGTCGCCGAAGAGCGGGGCGCGGTAGATGTTGGTGTTGGGCACCTTGTGCGCGCCCGGCACCAGCGGCTCGAAGGGGGCCTTCAGATCCGGCAGGCCGGTGATGGACAGGGCGCCCTGCGGGGTGCCGTGGTAGGCGACCGCGCGGGAGATGACCTTGTGCTTGGTGGGCTTGCCGGTCAGCTTGAAGTACTGCTTGGCCAGCTTCCAGGCGGTCTCGACGGCCTCGCCGCCGCCGGTGGTGAAGAAGACCTTGTTCAGGTCGCCCGGCGCGTAGTCGGCCAGCCGTTCGGCCAGCTCGACGGCCTTCGGGTGGGCGTAGGACCACACCGGGAAGAAGGCCAGTTCCTGGGCCTGCTTGGAGGCGGTCTCGGCGAGTTCCGTGCGGCCGTGCCCGGCCTGGACCACGAACAGACCCGCGAGACCGTCGAGGTAACGCTTGCCCTTGTCGTCGTAGATGTGAGTGCCCTCGCCCCGGACGATCGTCGGGACGGGGGAGTTCTCGTACGAAGACATGCGGGTGAAGTGCATCCACAGGTGGTCGTACGCGGTGCGGCTCAGGTCCTTTGTGCTCACGGTTATCGGGTTCCCCACATATAGGTCTGCTTCTTGAGCTTGAGGTAGACGAAGCTCTCGGTGGAGCGCACCCCGGGCAGGACCCGGATGCGTTTGCTGATGACGTCCAGCAGGTGGTCGTCGTCCTCGCAGACGATCTCGGCGAGGATGTCGAACGAGCCCGCGGTCATCACCACGTACTCGACCTCCGACATGGCCGTCAGCGCATCGGCCACGGACTCGGCATCGCCCTCGACGTTGATCCCGACCATCGCCTGTCGGCGGAAGCCCACGGTGAGCGGGTCCGTGACGGCGACGATCTGCATCACGCCCTGGTCGAGCAGCTTCTGGACACGCTGGCGCACGGCCGCCTCGGAGAGGCCCACGGCCTTGCCGATGGCGGCGTAGGGCCGACGGCCGTCCTCCTGGAGCTGCTCGATGATGGCGAGGGAGACGGCATCCAGATGAGGAGCGCCGATCCTGGAATCGCGGGACGAGTCCCTCTGGTCTGTGCTTCGACTGGCCACGATCACACTGTGCACGACGTCTCGATAGTTCCGCAAGGCTCCTGCGATGAAATTCGTTGTTTGCGTCATCGAGACTTGCGGATTTCGCAGCTTTGGACCGAACGGGGGTGTTGAAAACGTCGACGCCGGGACTAGGGTGGGTGTCTCAGTGACTGGACAGTTCTGACCTGACAGGAGGCCGACAGTGAGCACCGAGCTGGGACGGCTGCGTAAGCTCCGCAACTATGTCGACGGTGAGTTCCGGGACGCCGCCGACGGACGGACCACCGAGGTGGTCAACCCCGCGACGGGTGAGGCGTACGCGACCGCGCCCCTCTCCGGCCAGGCGGACGTGGACGCCGCCATGGCCGCCGCCGCCGCGGCCTTCCCCGGCTGGCGCGACACCACGCCCGCCGAGCGGCAGAGGGCCCTCCTGAAGGCCGCCGACGCGTTCGAGGAGCGCGCCGAGGAACTGATCGCGGCCGAGGTGGAGAACACGGGCAAGCCGATCGGCCTGACCCGCTCCGAGGAAATCCCGCCGATGGTCGACCAGATCCGCTTCTTCGCGGGCGCCGCGCGAATGCTGGAGGGCCGCTCGGCCGGCGAGTACATGGAGGGGATGACCTCCATCGTCCGCCGCGAGCCGGTCGGCGTCTGCGCCCAGGTCGCGCCGTGGAACTACCCGATGATGATGGCCGTGTGGAAGTTTGCCCCGGCGCTCGCCGCGGGCAACACCGTCGTCCTCAAGCCCTCGGACACCACCCCGGCCTCCACCGTGCTGATGGCCGAGATCCTCGGCTCGATCCTGCCCAAGGGCGTCTTCAACGTCATCTGCGGCGACCGCGACACCGGCCGCCTGATGGTCGAGCACCCCACCCCGGCGATGGCCTCCATCACCGGCTCCGTCCGCGCCGGCATGTCCGTCGCCGAGTCCGCGGCCAAGGACCTCAAGCGCGTCCACCTGGAGCTGGGCGGCAAGGCCCCGGTCGTCGTCTTCGAGGACACCGACATCCCGAAGGCCGTCGAGGACATCTCCGTGGCGGGCTACTTCAACGCCGGCCAGGACTGCACCGCCGCGACCCGCGTCCTCGTCCAGGAGTCCATCCACGACGAGTTCGTCGCCGCGCTGGCCAAGGCCGCCGCCGACACCAAGACCGGGCAGCCCGACGACGAGGACGTCCTCTTCGGCCCGCTGAACAACCCGAACCAGCTCAAGCAGGTGTCCGGCTTCATCGAGCGGCTGCCCGCGCACGCCAAGGTCGAGGCCGGCGGCCGACAGGTCGGCGAGAAGGGCTACTTCTACGCCCCGACCGTCGTCTCGGGTCTCAAGCAGGACGACGAGATCATCCAGAACGAGGTCTTCGGACCGGTCATCACCGTCCAGTCCTTCACCGACGAGGACCAGGCCGTGCAGTGGGCCAACGGCGTCGAGTACGCCCTTGCCTCCTCCGTCTGGACCAAGGACCACGCCCGCGCCATGCGGATGTCCAAGAAGCTGGACTTCGGCTGTGTGTGGATCAACACCCACATCCCGCTGGTCGCCGAGATGCCGCACGGCGGCTTCAAGAAGTCCGGTTACGGCAAGGACCTGTCGGCGTACGGCTTCGACGACTACACCCGCATCAAGCACGTCATGACCTCGCTGGACGGCTGACGGTCGCTCCGCCGCGAGGGCGGTGACCGCGGTCTGCCGGTCTGCCGGTCTGCGGCGCCGCCTGGCTGGTCGCGCGGTTCCGCGCGCCCCTTCGGGCGCTGCCAGGCGCCCCCGGACGGGATGTCCCGTCCGGGGGCGCCTGCGTTTCGGGGGAGCGGATCGACAACGTGTCGGGTACGCCGGGGCCCGCTCGACGCAGCGTCGATTGTTCCCGCCCGGTGCGGTTCGGCATGCTGCGCGGGTGCCACGGACTCCTGTGCAAAAGCCCCCGTTCTCCCGCCGTTCCCTGCTGCGTGCGCTGGGCGGCACCGCCGCGTTCGGCGCCCTGGCCGGCTGCGGAGTGCCCGCCGCGTATGTCGCCCCCGCCGACCGCGCCGCGCCGGACACCTCCGCCAACGACAAGAGACTGACCTGGGCGAACTGGCCGCTGTACATCGACACCGACGACGCCCACCCGAACCGTCGGCCCACGCTGGACGCCTTCGAGAAGCGCACCGGTATCTCCGTCGACTACGTCGAGGAGATCAACGACAACGACGAGTTCTTCGGCAAGATCAGCCCCGCGCTCATGAACCACCAGTCCACGGGCCGGGACCTGATCGTCATCAGCGACTGGATGTGCGCGCGGTATGTGCGCCTCGGCTGGGTCCAGGAGATGGACCGCGCCCGGCAGCCCGACGTGGCCCGGTATCTCGACCCGCTGCTGCGCTCGCCCGCCTTCGACCCGGGGCGCAGATTCTCCGTGCCGTACCAGTCGGGGATCACCGGCATCGCGTACAACCGCCGGAAGCTGGGCCGCGAGATCCGGCAGGTGAAGGATCTTTGGGCTAGCGACCTCAAGGGCCGGGTCACCCTGCTGTCCGCTCTCGACGAGGCATTCGCGCTGCTGATGCAGGGGCACGGCGTGGATGTCACCCGGTGGGACGCGGACGACTTCCACACGCTCTGCGACGAGGTGGAGCGGCAGGTCCACCGCGGTCAGATCCGCCGTTTCACCGGCAACGACTACACCAAGGATCTGGTCAGCGGCGATGTGCTGGCCTGCCAGGCATACTCCGGGGACGTCATCCAGTTGCAGGCCGACAATCCCGACATCCGCTTCGTCGTCCCCGAGGAGGGCGCGGAGCTGTGGGCGGAGTCGCTGATGATCCCCGACCGGGCGGCCCACAAGGCCAACGCCGAGCGGCTCGTCGACCACTACTACCAGCCCGAGGTCGCCGCCGAGCTGGCCGCCTGGGTCAACTATGTCTGCCCGGTCCCGGCGGCCAGAGACGTGCTCGCCGCCGCCAAGGACAAGGACACCGCGGCCCTGGCCGACAACCCGCTGATCTTCCCGGACGACACGATGCGCGAGCGGCTCGCCATCGCCCGCGACATCACGTCCGAGGAACGGGTCGGCTTCGCCAAGCGGTGGAACAAGATCGTGGGGTTGTAGGGGAACGAGGGGGGCGAAGTCCCGCCGTGCGGCGAGGACTTGTCCGGGGCGGCGGCGTGGAGTTCACATCGGCGGCGTGGTCACTTGAGGCCGCTGAGCATGACGCCGCGGATGTAGTACTTCTGCAGCAGCAGGAAGAGGACCAGGACCGGCAGGATGCTCAGGACGAGCCCGGCCATGACGATGGGCATCGTGCGGGTCGGGTCGATGTGGTCCTGCAAGAGCTGGATGCCGACGGGCAGCGTCATCACATCCGGGTTGGCGGTCGAGACGAGCAGCGCCCAGATGTACTCGTTCCAGGCATCGACGAAGGTCAGCAGCCCGAGCGTCACCATGACCGGCTTGGTCTGCGGGACCACGATCCGCCACCACACGGCGAATTCACCGGCCCCGTCGATGCGTGCGGCCTCAAGGACCTCGTCCGGGATCGAGAGCATGAACTGGCGCATCAGGAAGATCCCGAAGCCGTTGACGAGGAACGGCAGGGTGAGCGCCACGATGCTGACGGTCAGGCCCGCGCCGCCGCGCCCGAACAGGTCGTTGCCGCCCGCCAGCGGCCAGTGCACCAGGATCAGGAAGCGCGGGATGAAGAACAGGAACGGCGGGAACATCATCGTCGACAGCACGAGGCGGAAGATGAAGTCCCGGCCGGGGAAGCGGAGTTTGGCGAGCGCATAGCCGGCGAGCGACGACGTCAGCAGCACCGATCCGGTGATCACGGCGGTGGCGACGAGGCTGTTGCGGAAGAGCACCGGCAGATCGAGCTGGTCGATCGCCGCCCGGTAGGCGGACAGGTCGAACGCCTTCGGCAGAAACCGGTACGGCAGTGTGCCGGACTCGCCGGGCCCCTTGAAGGACGTCATCACCATGTCGAGGAACGGCACCACGGTGAGCACGGCGCCGGTCACGACCACCGGATACGACAGCCACGGGAATCGACGGCGGATCATGCGTCCTCCCCCGTACGCCGGAAGACCCACAACTGCACCAGGGTGACCACGAGGACCACCGCGAAGAGTACGAAGGCGGCGGCGCTCGCCGTGCCCCAGTCGCCGTACGAGAATGCCTGCTGGTACATCTCCAGCGCGGCCACGTCGGTCGCGTCGCCCGGCCCGCCCTTGGTCATCACGATGATCAGCGCGAACGACTGCAGGCCGGTGATGAACTGGGTGACGCACACAAGCAGCAGGGAAGGCCGCAGCAGCGGCAGGGTGATCTTCCAGAAGACGGTGACGGGCCCGGCCCCGTCGAGCGCGGCGGCCTCGTAGTACGACTCGGGAATGGACTTCAGCCCGGCGGTCAGGATGAGGACCGCCGTGCCGAGCGAGGCCCATGCCTGGACGACCACGACCGAGGGCAGCGCGGTGTCCGGGTTCTGGAGGAAGGCGACCGAGCCGAGCCCGAGGGCGTTGAGGACACCGTTGACCAGGCCGCCCGGCTCGTACATGTACTTCCACACATTGCCGACGGCGACGACGGTCGTGACGATCGGCAGGAAGTACAGGGTGCGCCACAGCCCCTGGAACCGCAGCTTGTCGATGCAGGTGGCGACGAGCACGGAGCCGGTGAGCGCGAGGGCCACGGCGCCCACGGCGAACAGCAGCGTATTGGTGAGGATCGGCGCGAGGAACGTCGATCCGTCCGCGAAGAGGCCGGTGAAGCTGTCCGGGCCGACCGGATCGATGTCGCCGAGGTCGAACCCGGTCCAGCGGGACATCGACAGCAGCAGCGCGAAGCCCAGCGGCAGGATCAGGAAGACGGCGAAGAACAGCAGCGTCGGCGCCAGGAAGAGATAGGCGACGACGACCTGGCGGCGCCGGGCCCGGCCGCGGCCGTCGACGGCCGACCGCGCGGACCGGGTGCCGTGCGCCCGCCCGGCCGTCCGGGGCACCAGGGCGTTCACCATGACCGTGATACCGCCTGGTCGATCTGGCGGCGGGTGGTGCGCAGCGCCTCGTCGACCGATCGCTGACCGCTCCAGAGCGCCTCGATGTTCTTGCGGAGCAGCGACTTGGCCTGCTGTGCGCCCGGCACGTTCGGCTCCGGCACCGCGTACGCGAGCGCGTCCAGGAACGGCCGCAGGTTCCGATCCCCGCCCTTGCCGTCCTCGCGGCCCTGGCCGTTCTTGCCGTCCTTGTTGCTCTCGCCGTCCTCGCCGTCTCCGCCGCCCGCGCCCCTTCCGCCGTCTCCGGTGCCGTCGCCGCCTGCGCCCAGCAGCGTCCGCATGTCGTCGGCGCGGCCGGTCAGCGAGCCGACCGACACCTGGAGCAGGCTCATCCGGGTCGCCGTCGTGCCCTTCTCGGCGCCCTTCACCCGCACCCTCTCGGCGTTGAGCCAGCGCAGGAACTCCCATGCCTCGCGCGGGTGTTCACTGGCCGCGTCGACCCCCAGCATGAAGCCGGTGGAGAGCGTGGCGCGCTCGTCGTCCGCTTCGGGGACGGGCACGGGTGCGACGCCCACATCACGGTAGTCCCGGCCCATCAGGGCCTTCAGGCTCCCGGTCCACCAGCCGGCCCCGACCACCATGGCCACCTGCCCGGACGGGAACGCCTTGTAGACGTTGACGCCGGGGGCGCTCGCGCCGTGCACGACGAGGCGGCGCTCCAGGTCGAACACGGCCCGGCCGGTCGGCGAGTCGATGGCGGTGCTCCGGCCGTCCGCGGAGACGAACGTTCCGCCGGCGGCGCTCAGCAGGGCGAGGGTCTGGCCGACGGTGGTGGAGTCGTCGTAGGCAGACAGCCCGAACCCCTGGACCAGCGTGTTGCCGTACCCGTCCCGCCTGGTGGTGCGGTGGGCCGTCTCCTCCAACTC
Source organism: Streptomyces sp. NPDC004752 (assembly GCF_053601275.1). Classification (NCBI taxonomy): domain Bacteria; kingdom Bacillati; phylum Actinomycetota; class Actinomycetes; order Kitasatosporales; family Streptomycetaceae; genus Streptomyces; species Streptomyces sp. NPDC004752. The sequence continues at coordinate 50,025 of NZ_JBSGBN010000026.1, forward strand.
CCGCCAGGTGCGCGGCGGGCCGTCGACGCCGGCCTCGCGCAGCAGCCGCTTGTTGTAGTAGAGGGCGTACGTCTGCACCTCGGTGGGGTAGCCGTAGACCTCACCCCCCACCGACGAGGCACCGACCGCGGCCGCGCTGTAGCCGCGCCTGATCTCCGCGGCGTGTTCGGACGGAGCGGGCCGCAGGACACCGGCCCGGACGAGCTGGCCGTTCCACAGGCAGTACGGGTGGAGGATGTCGGCGCCCTGGCCCGCGGCCTGCCGGACCATGAACGTGGTCAGCAGGTCCGTGAACTCGACCGCCGTCGTCCGCACCTTGACCCGGTCGTGGGTGGCGTTCCACTCGTCGACCGGGCCCTGTAGGGCCTTCCTGAGCGCCCCGCTCGCGTAGTGGGAGAGCAGGGTGAGGACGATCGGATCCCCGGGGCGCCCGGTGCCCCGGTGCGGTGCGGCGCACCCGGAGGCGAGCAGTGCCGAGGGGAGCGCGAGCGCGAAATGACGGCGACTCAGGCTGCCAGTGCGGCGACTCAGGCCGCCGGTGCGGTGGTTCAGGCCGCCGGTGCGGTGGCTCGGCGTCATCGGGCGGCCTCCCGGCGCAGCACACGGAACACCCGGGTCGTGCGGAAACCGGCCCCGCGGTACAGCTGACCCGCCGGGGATTGCTCGCCGGTCCACAGAAACCACGCCGAGTGCGCACCGCGGGCCCGCATCCGCTCCAGGACCAGATGCAGCAGGACCTTGCCGAGACCGGTGCCGCGCCTCTCCGTCAGCACACCGAACGGGCCGAACCGCTCGTCCACCGACTCGTACGCGCCGTGCATCGCCCAGCCGACCAGGCGGCCCGCCGGGTCCCGGACGACGACGATCCGGTCGAGCGGCGTACCCGCGGCCACACACTCGCGGATCGCGCGCGCCCAGTCCGGGCCGAAGTGGTTCCGGGCGAGCGCCACCAGCTCCACCAGGTCGTCGTCGGACGGGGTGGTGAACCGGTGGCCCAGCGCGGTCAGTTCGGCCAGCAGACGGGCGGCATCCGCCGGGAAGCGGTAGCCGACCAGGGCGCGGTCCATCGCCGCCGCCTCGTACAGCGCGCGAAAGCCCAGGGATTCGAGGAGCCGGGCCGCTTCCGGATAGGTCTCGGCGTCCAGGCCGGGAAGGAGGTAGTTCGGGGTGTACGAGGAGAAGTCCACCCGGGTGCGGCCGTGGCCGTGCAGCCAGTCCAGGGCATCGGTCAGCAGCCGGCGGCCGAGGCCGCGCCCGCGGGCTGCCGGGTCGACGAAGAAGAACGGGATCCAGCCCTGCTCCGGTTCCAGGTCGGTGCCGGTCAGCGGCGTCAGCCGGCGCACCGCGTAGGCCGCGCCGACGACCCGGTCGCCGTCGACCGCGACCCGAAGGCCCGCCGGATCGAAGTTGGCGTCGAGCAGCACCAGGGAGCGGAAGCGGTCCGGGGTGATCGGGTCGGCCGGCGCACCGCGGCGCCACGACTCCACCAGCTGCGGGCCGTCGCCCGCGCGAAAGCCGCGGATCTGGGCCCGGGAGTTCGTCGTGCGATCGGTCATCGACGGGGTTGTCCTTCCCTGTGCGGGCCCGCTCCGGGTACGGCCGCGGTCCGGACGGCGTCCGCGGCATCGGGGCTGTGCGCGATGTCGGGGCGGGAGGTCTCACGGGTACAGCAGCGCGTCGTCGCCGGCCCACCGGCCGGGCGGCGCCGGCGGATCACACAGCGGCAGCGGGTCGTCGCCCGCGTCGACGGCGCGCCGCAAGCGGTCGGAGCCCCACAGCAGGTCGATGAAGTGACGCCGGCCGGTCCCGTCCGCGGCGGCGTGCGTGCCGTTGTCGGTGGCGTTGTACGCGCCGTCGTCAGTGGCGCGCCACGCGAAGTCGTCCGGGTAGAGACGGCGCAGCGTGGCGAGCATCGCGACGGCGGTGCGCACCGGAGCGAACGTCTCACGATCGGTGAGGTGCAGCTGGACCCCGCGCAGCGGCCGTCCGGCGTGTTTGTGACAGGTCGGTACGTACCGTAGATCACGGAAGTGCACTCCGGGCAGGGCGAGTTCGGTGAGCGAGGGCGCGAACCGCGCGTCGATGTACGGGGCCCCGACGAGCTCGAAGGGCTGCGTGGTGCCCCGGCCCTCCGAGAGGTTCGTCCCCTCGAACAGGCAGGTGCCGGGGTAGACGGCGGCAGTGGCGGGTGTCGGGATGTTCGGCGAGGGCGCCACCCAGGGCAGGCCGGTGGCCGCCGCGTCCATCGCGCGCCGCCAGCCGACGATCTCGATCACCGTCAGATCGGCCGCGCGGCCCGCCGCCTGGGGCACGGCCGAGGAGTTGAGCCACCGGGCGAGTTCGCCGCAGGTGAGGCCGTGCCGGACGGGTGTCGGGGCGCGCCCGACGAAGCTGGCCCACGCCGGATCGAGCAGCGGGCCCTCGCTGACCAGCCCACCGAGGGGATTCGGCCGGTCGGCGACCACGAACCGCACGCCCGTACGGGCCGCCGACACCATCAGGTCGAACATGGTCCACACATAGGTGTAGAACCTGGCCCCGATGTCCTGGAGGTCGTACACCAGGGCGTCGACGCCGCTGTCGAGCAGGGTTGCGTCGAGGCGCTCGCCGTCGCACCGGTAGGTGTCGTGGACCGGCAGTCCGGTGTCGGGGTCCGGCAGTCCGGTGTCGGGGTCCGGCCGAGCGGCCTCGCTCTGGCCGGCCTGGCCGGTCCCGTGCAGCCCGTGCTCGGGACCGAACAGGGCGACCAGCCGCGCGCCGGCCGCGAGCAGCGCGGGCGCGGCCGGGCGCAGATCGGGGAGGACGCCGGTGTGGTTGGTCACCAGTCCGAGCCGGCCGGGTCCGGCGAGTTCGGGCGACGCGTGCAGGCGCGCGATCCCGGTCGTCACCGCGACGCGGTCGTCCGTGCTCATCCTCTGCCCCCGTCTGCCGGTGACACCTCGAAACGGCGGCTGGAAATTTACTGGTATGTCTAGGAATTCCGCAATTACTGACCAAAGGTTCCCTGTGAGTGAGCTCCGAGTGAGGTCGGCCGGACGGTCCTGCGGGCGGCCGAGAAGTTTTTTGAACGTGTTCAATTCTGTGCGTAGGCTGTCGTCATGAGCGACAGAGTCGCCCTGCTCAAGGGCGCTCGTGTCTGGTTGGCCTGCTTCGTCGTGTGTCTCGCGCTCAGCGGGGCCACCGCATTTCCGCCCGTGCATGAACTCCGTTGGACGGAGGAGGTGTTGCGGGCCCTGTCCGTGCCGGAGCAGCTGCCGGCGCTCGCCGACTGGATCACCCGGGTGCGGCAGGGGCTGGACGAGGCCGACGCCTCGTATCCGTTCCTGCTGTACGGCACGGACTGGCTGGCCTTCGCCCACCTCGTCATCGCCGTCGCCTTCTACGGCCCCTACCGGGACCCCGTACGCAATGTCTGGGTCGTGGAGTTCGGGATGATCGCCTGCGCCGGGATCATCCCGCTCGCCCTCGTCTGCGGACCGATCCGCGGCATCCCGTTCTGGTGGAGCGTGATCGACATGTGCTTCGGTGTGTTCGGTGTCGTCCCGCTGTACGTCGTACGGAAGAAGATCAAGCAACTGGAGCGGCTGACCGGCGGATTCGCGCCCGCGCCGGTCGTTCAGGGTTCGCGCGCGTAGCGCTCCCGGGCCGCCATCACCTCGTCGCCGTGCGTGAAGGCCCAGGTCCCGAAGGTGTCGATCGGAGCGAGCAACGACCGCCCCAGACCGGTGAGTTCGTACTCGACCCGGGGCGGTGAGCCGCCGTACGCGCGGCGCGCGACCAGCCGGTTGAACTCCAGCCGCCGCAGGGTCTCGGTCAGCACCTTCTGGCTGATCCCGCCGATCCGTGCGCGCAGCACGCCGGGGCGTCCGGGCCCGTCCTTGAGCGCCCACAGCACCACGCAGTGCCAGGTGTTGGCGAGCAGGTCGAAGGCGAGCCGGGCACGGCAGTCGGCGAGGAAGGGCTGGTCGTCGGTCACGCACCGAATGGTGCCCGAGCGGCCTCCTACTGTTCGACGTGGCCTGGAACACCCGGACAGTGGGAGGGACTTGTGCGGATCGGAATACTCGGCACCGGCGGCATGTCGGACGCGCTCGGCACGCGCTGGCGACAGGCGGGACATGAGGTGGTCGCGGGCAGCCGCTCGCGCGGTGGCCTCGGCGCGGCGGTCGCGTCCGGCACCGACGCGGTGCTGCTGGCCGTCCCCTACGCGGCCGCCGTCGAGGTGGTCACGGGGCTGGCGGAGGCGCTGCGCGGACGGGTGCTGATCGACTGCACCAACCCGGTCGGCCCCGGCTTCGGCCTGCTCACGGCGGGCGGCCCCGCGGCGGCCGAGCGGATCGCCGCGGCGGCCCCCGGCGCCCGCGTGGTCAAGGCGTTCAACCTCTGCCACGAGGACGTCTGGCGGCTCGCCCCGCCGGTCTTCGCCGGCCGTCCGCTCGCGGTGCCGCTGTGCGGCGACGACACGGAGGCACTGACCGTCGTACGCCGCCTCGTGCGCGACCTCGGCTGTACGCCCCTGAACGCCGGGGGACTGGACCGCGCCGGGCTGCTGGAGGCGACGGCCGCGCTGCTCATCGGGCTGTGGCTGGGCGAGGGGGCGGACGCGCAGGCGATCGCGCCGCCCCTGGAGTTCTCCGGGCTGCGGGAGAATCCCTAGCCCTGGCGGAGGGGGCGGAGAGCGCGGGGGGCGCGCAGGGTACGGAGGGTGTCGATGCGGTTCGTGGTGATCGAGTCGACGCTCAGGTCGAGGAGGCGGCGCATGGCGCGGCGGGTGTCCGGGGTCCAGACGGACAGCAGATGACCGCCGTGGTGGACGCGGGCGGCCAGATCCCTGCTGACCAGACTGAAGCGGTAGTTGAGCCAGCGCGGGCCCACCGCCGCCAGCAGGGCCGGCCGCGGCGGCGCGAGCGTCGTCCAGGTCAGGGCGATCTCGGCGGCCGGGTCGGCGGCGCGCACGGCCAGCATCGCCTCCGCGCCCGCGCAGTAGTAGACGCGGTCCCGCGCCCCGGACGCATGGACGACCTCCACGATCCGCCGCGCGGTCCGGCGCTCGATCCCCGGCAGATCGACCATCACCCGGCTGCCGTCCGTCGCGGCCAGCGCCTCCTCCAGCGTCGGTACGCCGCCCGCGGTGAGCTCGCGCAGCTCGGCGGCGGACAGCGCGCCGAGCGGCCGGTCCTGTTCCCACAGCCGCTTCAGCGTCGCGTCGTGCAGCAGCACGGGCACGCCGTCACGGGTGAGCCGTACGTCGATCTCGACCACGTCCGCGCCCCGTCGGAGCGCGGAACGCAGCGAGTCGATCGTGTTCTCGCGGAAGCGATAGGGGTCGCCGCGGTGTGCGACGGCGGTCACGGTCTGCATGGACCCCATTTTGCGGGTGGACACCGAGCGACGGGCTCAGGGGGCGAGCCACTGCGCCGTGTACGTGTCGATCTCGGCGGCGATCCGGGCCTTGCCCGCCGGGTCCAGGAAGGACGCCTCGACCGCGTTCTTGGCGAGGTCGGCGAGGCCGCGCTCGTCGAGGCCGAGCAGCCGGGCGGCCACCGCGTACTCGTTGTTGAGGTCGGTGCCGAACATCGGCGGGTCGTCCGAGTTGACCGTGACCACGACGCCGGCGTCGACAAGCTCCTTGATCGGGTGCTCGTCCAGGGTGCGGACCGCGCGGGTGGCGATGTTGGAGGTCGGGCAGACCTCCAGCGGGATGCGGCGGTCGGCGAGGTGGGCGAGCAGCTTGGGGTCGTCGGCCGAGCTGATGCCGTGCCCGATCCGCTCGGCGCGCAAATCGGTCAGCGCGTCCCAGACCGTCTCGGGGCCGGTCGTCTCGCCGGCGTGCGGCACGGAGTGCAGCCCGGCGGCGATGGCACGGTCGAAGTACGGCTTGAACTGCGGCCGGGGCACGCCGATCTCGGGTCCGCCGAGCCCGAAGGAGACCAGGCCCTCCGGGCGCACCCGGTCGTCGGTGGCGAGCCGGACCGTCTCCTCCGCGGCCTCAAGGCCCGCCTCGCCGGGGATGTCGAAGCACCAGCGCAGTACGGTCCCGAACTCGGCCTCGGCCGTCTTGCGGGCGTCCTCGATCGCGTCCATGAAGGCATGCGCGTCGATGCCGCGGCGGGTCGAGGAGAACGGCGTGATGGTCAGCTCGGCGTACCGCACCTGCTGCCGGGCCAGGTCGCGGGCCACCTCGTAGGTGAGGAGCCGGACGTCCTCCGGGGTGCGGATGAGATCGACGACGGACAGGTACACCTCGATGAAGTGGGCGAAGTCCGTGAAGGTGAAGTACTCGGCCAGCGCCTCCTGGCCGGTGGGGACCTTGGAGTCGGCGTGGCGGGCGGCGAGTTCCGAGACGATGCGCGGGGAGGCGGAGCCGACGTGGTGGACGTGCAGTTCGGCCTTGGGCAGTCCGGCGATGAAGGCCAGCGGGTCGCGGGTGGCGGGTGCGGCGCTGTCGGTCAAGAGGTCCCTCCCCGGGAAGGCGCCGGCGGACCGGGATCCGGGCGCGGATGATCGGCTGATCGGTGACTCGGGGGTCATCGTAGGCCGTGTCCGGGGCGGTGCTGCCCTGCCCGTAGCATGACAGCACGCCGACGAGAGGGGACCGTGCGCAATGTCCGACGAGGCACGGGAGAACGCCGCGCAGAGTGGAGCGACGACGCCCGGCGCCGCCGCCTCGCTCGGCAACCGGTCCACCACACCGGCCGTGCCTGCCGCCGACGGCGGTGCGACCGCCGTCGGTGTGACTGACGGCGGTGCGGCGGCCGTGGTCTCCTGGCCGGCACCGGCCGGTTCGGATCCCCGGTCCGGACTCGGGCTACCTGCCGCTCCGACCGCGGGGGTCTGGCCCGAGCCCACTGTTTCGGACAGGCCAGACAGGCCAGACGGGTCGGACAGGGGGTCGTGGGGCGCGGGCGCCGGTTCCGTCCCGGGGCCGTCGTCGCCCGCGGCCCGCGAGACGGTTCCCGACCCATGGGCGCCGCCTGCCGGCCGGGCACCCGCGGACACACCGGCCGACGCCGGCGCGCCCCGTCCCGGCGCCGACACCACCACGCCCAGGCCCGGCGAGGATCCCTGGGCGGCGCCGACGGACGCGGTCCGCCTGCACGGCGCCCCAAGACCGGGGGGCGCTGTGCCTGCATCCGGCGCTTCGGTACTGGGGGATGCCGTGCCTATGCCGGGTGCTTCGGCGCTGGGGGGCGCTGTGCCTGCATCCGGTGCTTCGGCGCCAGGGGATGCCGTGCCTGCATCCGGCGCTCTGATACCGGGGGGCACCGTCCTCGCATCCGACGCCCCCGCGCCAGCGGGCACCGTCCCCGCGCCCGGCGCCCCGGCGGCCGGACCGGGGGAGACCGTCGTCGCGGGCGGTCCCGGCGGCCCGGTTCCCCCTTCCCTCCATGACCAGCGGACGGTCACCTCGTTCCCGGGGGCGAGCGCGCCGCCGTCCTGGGCCGACCCGGCCGGCACGCCGGGCGCGGCCGGGCCGGTGAACCCGTTCGCCGCGCCCGGGACGGCCCCGCCGCCCGCGGGCGGTTCGGGCCATGCGTTCGCCCCGCCGCATTCGGACCATCCGTTCGCCCCGCCGAGGGCGGAGTCCGCCACGGGCGCTCCCTTCGCACCCCCCGTCGCGCAGCCCCAGGGCGCGCCGGTCCCGCCGCCCCCCATGGCCCCCGGCGGACCTGGCCAGGTTCCCTACGGCTACCCGGGCGGCCCCGCGGGTTACGGCTACCCGGCGGCGCCCGTGCCCGGCCCGGGCTACTCGGTGCCGTCCGCCGCCGGTCCCGGCTACTACGGCTGGTCCGGCACGCCGATGCCGAGCAATGGGCTGGGCACGGCCGGGCTGGTACTGGGCATCCTGGCGGCGATCGGCTTCTGTATGTGGCCGGTGGCGATCCTGCTGGGCGTGCTGGCCGTGATCTTCGGCGGGATCGGCCGCGGCAGGGCCCGCCGAGGTGAGGCGACCAACCCCGGCCAGGCCCTGGCCGGCGTCATCTGCGGCGCGGTCGGCATCGTCCTCGGCCTGGTCATGCTGGCCTTCTTCATCGCCACGTCCGCTTGACGATCCATCAAGAGCCCGCGGCCCAGGCCCGACCCCGAGCAGACCGGCACGTTCCTCCCGAACGGCGCCGCCGCAAAGGCCGGGCTGAACCGAAGCATCCTCGACGCGGGTTGGGGACAGTTTCTTGCGATCCTGGCGCAGAAGGCTGAGAGTGCCGCTCGCCGAGTGATCTCAGTGGACGCTCGCAATACCTCCCGCACGTGCCCGCCCGAGACAGGCGGATGCGGGCACGTCGCGAAGGAGAACCGTGTCACCCAGGCAAAGTTCGAGTGCGTCAAGTGCGGGCTGGTGGAGAACGCCGACCGCGTGGGCGCACTGAACGTCCTGCACAGGGCCGGGCTGGTCCTCTGCGACGGTGCTTGGCCACCGATCCAGGAAGCCCGCGACTTTAGTCGTGGGTGGAGTCAAAGGAGTTCAGCATCCCGCCCCGGACCGGCCCCCACGGCCACGCTGGCGCGGCCCGAAGCCCCCGGCTCGCCGGGTCCGCACTCGGCCCGGCGGCTTACGGTGACTCAAGTCCTCACCGGCCCGCCCCGGTTCATGGGGCGGCCTCGGCTCGGCGGCTCGTCCGGACCCGCGGGTTCGAACCGAGCCACCGACCCGCCCGGCTCGGCATCCCGCCCCGGTCCGCGGCGCGCCCGGGACGACGGGGCCACGTCGGCTCGTAGGCCCCGGTCCGGACCGGGCCCCACCCCACCCCACCCACCAGCCGCCGCTCGCGCGTCCGAACCGCCCCCGCCGCGCGTCCGAACCACCCCCCGCTCACGCGTTCAAGTCGCTCACGTGGCGCACCGGGCCCCGCTCGGCACGGTGTCGGACGTGGCGATCCCGGGAGGGTGTCCCGCGCGTCGGTTCAGCCGCTGTGCGCGAGACGTTCGCGGGCCTTCATCAGGGCGAAGCCCAGGAGGTTCGGGCCGCGCCAGCGTTCGGGGTCGGTGGCGGCCTCGTCGTCCGCCGCGAGGCCGATGCCCCACACGCGGTCCACCGGGCTCGCCTCCACCAGGACGCGTTCCCCGGTGTTCAGCAGGAACTCCCGCAGGTCGGCATGCGCGGCGAACTTGTGCACGCTGCCCTCGACCACGATCCGGAAACGTTCCCGCTCCCACACTCCCTCGTCGAAGTCCCGCACCAGCCGCCCCGCCTTCTTGGCCTGGGAAGGGTGCCCCGCGGCCAGCACCCGGCGCTCCGCCTCCGCGTCCCCGAAGAGTCTCGCCTTCCCGGCCATCATCCAGTGCTCGGCCGTCGCGTACTCCACCGCGTCCACCACGAAGGGCGAGGGCCACCACTGGCTGAGACAGCTCGCCCCGACCCGCCCGTCCGCCCGCGGCCGGTGCCCCCAAAAGTGCAGGTACTTGAGGTGCGCCCCCGCGCGGACCTCCCTGATCAGCGTCTCCACCGAGTCGATCTTCCCCATGCACGCCAGTTTGGCAGGCACCACTGACACTCCGTCCTCCGTTTTCCAGGCCGACTCGACACCTGGTCGACAGATTCCGTCGCGTAACCAAAAGGCAACAACGGAATCACTTGTTGGAGTCCCATTGCTCTGTCAGGATCGGCACTCACATCGAGCTGGAGCTACGCCACCCACCCCCGGGACGGGGCGACGGCGGAGGAGAGCGACATGCACAACCCGGGCACCGCCATGCCAAAACGACTCCCGGCACAGGAACGATTTCCGGCAAAGGAGCGCTTCGCTGACGGAGCGCAGTACGTCGCCGGACGCCTGACGAAAGGTACGTCGGGCCGCACCCACCACGTGGTCGATCCGGCCACCGGCGCAGACGTGTACAGCTACGAACTGGCCGGCCCCGAGGACGTGGACGCGGCGGTCGCCGCCGCCCGCGCGGCCTTCCCGGCCTGGGCCGCCGCCACCCCCGGCGAACGCTCCGACGCGCTGCACCGGTTCGCCGCCGTCCTCGCGGACCGCGCCGAGGAGTTCGCCCGCGCCGAATCCCTCCAGTGCGGCAAGCCGCTCAAGCTGACCCGCGAGTTCGATGTCCCCGGGACCATCGACAACACGGCGTTCTTCGCGGGCGCCGCCCGGCATCTGCAGGGACAGTCCGCCGGCGAGTACTCCGGCGACCACACGTCGTACGTCCGCCGGGAACCCCTCGGCGTCGTCGGCTCCATCGCCCCCTGGAACTACCCGCTCCAGATGGCCGCGTGGAAGATCCTGCCGGCGATCGCCGCGGGCAACACCATCGTGCTCAAGCCCGCCGAGCTGACCCCGCTGACCTCGCTGCTGTTCGCCGAGGCCGCGACCGCCGCGGGCATCCCGGACGGCGTCGTCAACATCGTCACCGGCACCGGCAAGGAGGCGGGGGAGCGCCTCGTCGGTCACCCCGACGTGGCCATGACCTCCTTCACCGGCTCCACGGCGGTCGGCAAGCGCGTCGCCGAGATCGCCACCGCCACCGTCAAACGCATCCACCTGGAGCTCGGCGGCAAGGCCCCCTTCGTCGTCTTCGACGACGCCGACCTCGACGCCGCCGCCAACGGCGCGGTCGCCGGTGCCCTCATCAACACCGGGCAGGACTGCACGGCCGCCACGCGCGCGTATGTGCAGCGCCCGCTGTACGAGGCGTTCGTGGAGAAGACCGCCGCGCTGATGGAGAGCGTCCGGCTCGGCGACCCGTTCGCCCCCGGCACCGACCTCGGCCCGCTGATCTCACACGTCCAGCGCGACCGGGTGGCCGGCTTCGTGGACCGGGCCCGCGGCTACGCGCGCGTGGTGACCGGCGGCGCGGCCCCTCTGGGTGAACTGGCCGACGGCGCTTACTATCGGCCCACCCTGATCGCCGACGCGCCCCAGGGCAGCGAGGTCGTCCAGTCCGAGATCTTCGGTCCGGTGCTGGTCGTCCTGCCGTTCGACGGTGACGACGAGGGGATTCGGCTGGCCAATGACACCCCGTACGGGCTCGCCGCCTCCGCGTGGAGCCGGGACGTGTACCGGGCGAACCGCGCGACCCGTGAGATCAAGGCGGGCTGTGTCTGGGTCAACGACCACATTCCGATCATCAGCGAGATGCCGCACGGCGGATACAAGCAGTCCGGCTTCGGCAAGGACATGTCCGCGTACTCGTTCGAGGAATACACGCAGGTCAAGCACGTCATGTTCGACAACACAGCGGTTGCCAGGAAGGACTGGCACCGCACGATCTTCGGGGACCGATAGAGCCGACTGGTCCGGTCGCCGACCACGGCCGGCCGCACCATCCCTCCCGAAAGGGCACCACGCGCATGGAGCAGTACGAGCCCGAACGCCTCACCTCGCCCCAGCTGGCCGCCATGCGGCGCAGTTTCCGCAACGGCAGGGCCGCCCTGAGCCGCCGTTCGCTGCTGCGCGCCACCGCGGGCGGCACGCTCGCGGTGGGCGGACTCGGGGCGCTGAGCGCCTGCGGGATCCCCGCGGCGGGCAAGACGCAGGGCGGCACGTCCGCCGAGGACCACTCGGCGCAGGAGAAGGTCGTCAACTTCTCCAACTGGCCCGAGTACATGGACGTCGACGACAGCGGAAAGAACCATCCGACGCTCGACGCGTTCGCCCGGCGGACCGGCATCAAGGTGAAGTACACCGAGGACATCAACGACAACAACGAGTTCTTCGGCAAGATCAAACCGCAGCTCGCCGCGGGCCAGGACACCGGCCGCGATCTGATCGTCCTCACCGAATGGCTGGCCGCCCGGTTGATCCGCCTGGGCTGGATCCAGAAGCTGGACCCGGCCAACCTGCCGCATGCCTTCACCAACCTGTCGCCCCAGTTCCGCGACACCGACTGGGACCCGGGACGCGCCTACTCCTACCCCTTTCAGGGCATCTCGACCGTCATCGCGTTCAACAAGAAGGCACTTGACGGCGTCGAGGTGAGGTCGATCTCCGACCTGCTCGACAACCCCAAGCTCAAGGGGCGGGTCGGCTTTCTGTCGGAGATGCGCGACAGCATCGGCATGACCATGCTCGACATGGGCAAGGACCCGAGGAAGTTCACCGACGACGACTTCGACGCGGTGATCGCCCGGCTGCAGAAGGCCGTCGACAAGGGCCAGATACGGCGCTTCACCGGAAACGACTACACGGCCGACCTCACCAAGGGCGACCTGGCCGCCTGCGTGGCCTGGGGCGGTGACATCATCCAGCTCCAGTCGGACAACCCGGACGTCGACTACGTCCTCCCGGCCCACGGCTACATCACGGCGACCGACAACTTCCTGATCCCGAACAAGGCGCGGCACAAGACGAACGCCGAGCGGCTGATCGACTTCTACTACCAGCCGCAGGAGGCCGCGGCGCTCGCCGCCTACATCAACTACGTGTCTCCCGTCGACGGCACGAAACCCTATCTGGAGAAGATCGACAAGTCCGCGGCGGACAACCCGCTGATCCTGCCCGACAAGGCCATGCAGGCCAGGGGCCATGCCTTCCGCATGCTGACGCAGCAGGAAGAGACGGCCTACGAAGGTAAGTTCGCGAAGCTCACAGGGGCGTGACAAGGATGAACACCACAGACAGCAGCGGCGATGTCCGCCTCGTGGGGATCGGCAAGACCTACGACTCCTTCACCGCCGTGCACCCGCTGGACCTGACCGTGCCGCAGGGCTCCTTCTTCGCCCTGCTCGGTGCCTCGGGCTGCGGCAAGACCACCACCCTGCGCATGATCGCGGGCCTGGAGGAGCCGACCTCGGGCAGTGTGCGCCTCGGCGAGCAGGAGGTGACCCATCTGCCGCCGTACAAGCGGCCGGTGAACACCGTCTTCCAGTCCTACGCCCTCTTCCCGCACCTGGACATCTTCGAGAACGTCGCCTTCGGCCTGCGCAGACGCGGCATCAAGTCGGTGAAGAAGCAGGTCGGGGAGATGCTCGACCTGGTGCAGCTGGGCGAGCAGGCGCGCAAGAAGCCGCACCAGCTCTCCGGTGGCCAGCAGCAGCGCGTGGCCGTGGCCCGCGCCCTGATCAACCACCCCAAGGTGCTGCTCCTGGACGAGCCGCTGGGCGCCCTCGACCTCAAGCTGCGCCGCCAGATGCAGCTGGAGCTGAAGCGGATCCAGACCGAGGTCGGCATCACCTTCATCCATGTCACCCATGACCAGGAGGAGGCCATGACCATGGCCGACACGGTCGCGGTGATGAACGCGGGCCGCGTCGAACAACTCGGCTCGCCCGCCGACCTGTACGAGAACCCGCAGACCACGTTCGTGGCCAACTTCCTCGGCACCTCCAACCTCATCGAGGCCGAGGTGGACAGCCGGGGCGGCGGCGACATCGTCCTCAAGGCGGGCGGCGAAAAGCTGGCGCTGCCCGAGGCGCGGTGTTCCGCCTCGGCGCGGACCGGCGACAAGGTGCTGGTCGGCATCCGCCCGGAGAAGATCTCCCTCACCCACATCGACGACGCGGGTGAGATCCCCGAGGGCCGCAACCACATCACCGGCAGGATCGCGGACGCCAGTTTCATCGGCGTCTCCACCCAGTACGTCGTGGACAGCCCCGTGTGCCCCGAACTCGCGGTGTACGTCCAGAACGTCGAGCGGGACGGCCGGCTGGTGCCCGGCGCCGAGGTGATCCTGCACTGGAGCCCCGCCCACACCTTCGGCCTGGACGCGGCCCAGGATATCGACGCCGGCGTGGAGACCGTAGAGGAAGAGGCCGCGTAGAGATGTCGACGCTCACCGAGGCGCCGCCGCCTCTCAGCTCCACCGCGACCGAGCGGAAGGCCCCGCGCAAGCGCGGTCGCTGGACGCCGTACTGGCTGCTGCTGCCCGGCATGCTCTGGCTCGTGATCTTCTTCGCGCTGCCCATGCTCTACCAGGCGTCCACGTCCGTGCAGACGGGTTCCCTGGAGCAGGGCTACAAGGTCACCTGGCACTTCGTCACCTACTGGGACGCGCTCAGCGAGTACTGGCCGCAGTTTCTGCGCTCGGTCCTCTACGCCGCCGCGGCGACCGTCCTGTGCCTGCTGCTCGGCTACCCGCTGGCCTATCTGATCGCCTTCCGCGCGGGCCGCTGGCGGAACCTGATCATGATCCTGGTGATCGCGCCGTTCTTCACCAGCTTCCTGATCCGCACGCTCGCCTGGAAGACGATCCTCGCGGACAACGGACCGGTCGTCGGCGCGCTCAACTCGCTGCACCTCCTGGACGTCACCAACTGGCTCGGCTGGACCGCGGGCGACCGGGTCCTGGCCACACCGCTGGCCGTGGTGTGCGGTCTGACGTACAACTTCCTGCCGTTCATGGTCCTGCCGCTGTACACATCGCTGGAACGCATCGACGGGCGGCTGCACGAGGCGGCCGGCGACCTGTACGCCAGGCCCTTCACCACCTTCCGCAAGGTGACCTTCCCGCTGTCCATGCCGGGCGTGGTCTCCGGCACCCTGCTGACCTTCATCCCGGCGACCGGCGACTACGTCAACGCCGAACTCCTCGGTTCCACCGACACCCGCATGATCGGCAACGTCATCCAGACCCAGTTCCTGCGGATCCTCGACTATCCGACGGCGGCCGCGCTCTCCTTCATCCTGATGGCCGCGATCCTTTTCATGGTCACCTTCTACATCCGCAGGTCCGGGACGGAGGATCTGGTCTAAATGCCCTTCGTCAACTGGCTCAAGCGCCATCTCGTCGTCATCGGGGGCTTGCTGACCCTCGGTTATCTGCTGCTGCCGAACGTCGTCGTCACGGTGTTCTCGTTCAACAAACCCAACGGGCGCTTCAACTATGAGTGGCAGCAGTTCTCCACGGACGCCTGGAAGGACCCGTGCGGCGTCGCCGACATGTGCGGCTCACTCTCCCTCAGTCTTCGGATCGCCGTGTGGGCGACGGTCGGCGCCACCGTGCTCGGCACAATGATCGCCTTCGCGCTGGTCCGCTACCGCTTCCGCGCGCGGGGCACCGTCAGCTCGCTGATCTTCCTGCCGATGGCCATGCCCGAGGTCGTCATGGCCGCCTCGCTGCTCACCCTCTTCCTCAACATGGGTGCCCAGCTGGGGTTCTGGACGATCCTGATCGCCCACATCATGTTCTGCCTCAGTTTCGTCGTCACCGCGGTCAAGGCCCGGGTGATGTCGATGGACCCGCGTCTGGAGGAGGCCGCCCGCGATCTGTACGCGGGGCCGGTGCAGACCTTCGTCCGGGTCACGCTGCCCATCGCGGCCCCCGGAATCGCCGCGGGCGCGCTGCTGTCTTTCGCGCTCTCCTTCGACGATTTCATCATCACCAATTTCAACGCGGGCTCGACGGTCACCTTCCCCATGTTCGTGTGGGGCTCGGCGCAGCGCGGAACGCCCGTTCAGATCAATGTCATCGGTACGTCCATGTTCCTGATCGCCGTACTGTTCGTGCTGGCTTCCATGGTCATAGGCAACCGTCGCAACAGACAGAAGGCATGAGCCTTCGCGAGACAGAAGGCATGCGCCTTCGTGGAACACCCGCAAAACCCGCGTAGGGAGTTGAAATCATGGCCCCTGGCGCCATGAACCGTACTCACACCTGGACCGCGTCCCTTGCCGAGGCCCAGCCGGTCCCGTACTGGCGGGAAGACCCCGGCAGGCCCCGTCCCGAGCCCGCCCTCACCGGCACCGAGACCTGCGACCTGCTGGTCGTCGGCGGCGGCTACAGCGGTCTGTGGACCGCGCTCATCGCCAAGGAACGCGACCCGGACCGGGACGTGGTGCTGGTGGAGGGCCACGAGGTGGGCTGGGCCGCCTCGGGCCGCAACGGCGGCTTCTGCGCCGCCTCCCTCACCCACGGGCTGAGCAACGGCCTGACCCGCTGGCCGGACGAGATCCACCGGCTGGAGGAGCTGGGCGCCCGCAACCTCGACGAGATCGAGAAGGCGGTCGCCCGCTACTCCCTGGACTGCGAGTTCGAGCGCACCGGCGAGATCGACGTCGCCACCGAGCCCTATCAGGCCGAGGAACTGCGCGACTGGCACCGGGAACTGGGCGAGCAGGGCCTCGCCGACGGCGTCGAGTTCCTGGACGCCGACGCGGTCCGGGAGCAGGTCGACTCGCCGACCTTCCGGGCGGGCCTGTGGGACCGCCGGGGCGTGGCCATGCTGCACCCCGCCAAGCTGGCCTGGGGCCTCAAGCGTGCCTGTCTGGGGCTCGGGGTGCGGGTGTACGAGCACACGCCCGCGCTGACCCTGCGGCCGCACCACGCCGGGATGGCGGTGCGCACCCCGTACGGCGCGATCCGCGCCCGTCATGTCGCGCTCGGCACCAATGTCTTCCCGAGCCTGGTCCGGCGGGTGCGTGCCTACACCGTCCCGGTCTACGACTACGCCCTGATGACCGAGCCGCTGACGCCCGGGCAACTGGCGTCGATCGGCTGGCGGGGCCGGCAGGGCCTCGCGGACAGCGCCAACCAATTCCACTACTTCCGGCTGTCCTCGGACAACCGGATCCTGTGGGGCGGTTACGACGCGATCTACCCGTACGGCGGCCGGGTGCGCGCCGAGTACGACCATCGCCCGGAGACGTACGCCAAGCTGGCCGGGCACTTCTTCACCTGCTTCCCGCAGTTGGAGGGCGTCCGCTTCACACACGCGTGGGGCGGCGCGATCGACACCTGCTCGCGCTTCTCGGCGTTCTTCGGCACCGCCCACCAGGGGAAGGTGGCGTACGCGGCGGGCTACACCGGTCTCGGCGTCGGCGCCACCCGGTTCGGCGCCGATGTGATGCTGGACCTGCTGGCCGGGGAGCGCACGGAGCGCACCGCGCTGGAGATGGTCCGCACGAAGCCGATGCCCTTCCCGCCCGAGCCGTTCGCCTGGACCGGCATCGCCTTCACCAAGTGGTCGCTGGCCCGCGCGGACAGCCATGACGGGCGCCGCAACCTGTGGCTGCGCACGATGGACCGGCTGGGGCTGGGCTTCGACACGTGAGCGCTCCGCTGGGTTGGGCGTGAATGTGGTGCGTGGTCGGTTGGCTGCGGGGGTGTGGGGGCTGGCCGTGGTGCGTGGTCGGTTGGCTGCGGGGGTGTGGGGGCTGGCCGTGGTGCGTTGTCGGTTGGCTGCGGGGGTGTGGGGGCTGGCCGTGGTGCGTTGTCGGTTGGCTGCGGGGGTGTGGGGGCTGGCCGTGGTGCGTGGTCGGTTGGCTGCGGGGGTGTGGGGGCCGGCCGTGATGCGTTGTCGGTTGGCTGCGGCCGTGTGGGGGTTGATCGCGCAGTTCCCCGCGCCCCTATGGGGCGCTTTGCTGGGGCGCATGTCGAAATGGTCCCGCGGCCCCTGTGGGGCGTTCCAATGGGGCGCATGTCGAAACGGTCCTGCGCTCCTTCGGGGTGTTGTTGGGTGTGATTCAGTTCACCCGGACTGGGGTGGGCAACCCGCGTAATGCTCGGTGGAGACCTCTCTCTCCCCTGTGGCGCCATCGGCGTTCACGACAGAGAGAGGGAGGTCTCGTGATGACTGAGGCGAAGACGGCCGTCGAATGGCTGGCATCCGTGGCACCGGACCCCGAGTCCTGCCGCTGGGAATGGGAGCGCGACCCCCACGGGGTCGCGCTGCTGCCCGCCGGCCGGGCCTGGGACGTGCTCATCCTGCCGGGCGGACTCGGCTACCCGACGCTCGACGTGCTCACCCGTGTCCTCGATCAACCCGGCCCGGTGCTGGTCGACTTCGGGGACAACCGGGTGGGCTTCTTCGTGCCGCCGGGCACCGCCGCGCGTTGGCTCGGCACCGGCATCCGCACGGCCGGGCAGGGCACCTGGATCGTCGTGCCGTACCCCGGCCGGGCAACCCGCGCGGTGCGCTGGCTGGTGGTTCCGGACGGCTCCGGCACGCTCACCGACCCGGCGCTGCTGGAACTGGCGATGCACGAGGCGGCGGCCCGGACGGCGGTGGAGCGCGACGGGTAGCCGGCGGTTCGGCCCCGGTTGACCGTCGGAGGTCTTGACCACAGGCTCGATCTGGCTCAAGTTGGCGCGCTCCACCCTCCAATTCCCCCATCTCCGGAGGCACTTGTGGACCGTTCCCAGCGCACCGGATACCTCCTCGCCGCGCTCACGGCTGCCCTGTCGGCCGTACCCGGAATCACCGTGCTCCCGTCGGCCGCCCGTGCGGCCGACGTGGACCTCGCCCGCGACGCCGTGCCCGAGGCGCAGTACACCCTGCCCGGCTACGTCCGCGGCCCCTACGTCTACCTCGGCGGCACCGGCACCGGCCTCGGCGCCGATACCGCGCAGCCGTCCGCCGCAAGATCCCCGATCGCCTGACCAAGAAGGCGAACTGCGGTTCCTACGCCGCCCACGGCACCTGGCCCGCACTGCGCGGCCCGATGACGTGGTCCATCACACGACGTGGTCCGTCAGATGACGTGGTCCGTCAGCGCGGACCCGTTCGGGAATCGGGAGTTCCAGAGGAACGTCGACTCCTGCTTCGGCCGGTCGGCCCGCCGTCCCGGCGGGCGAGCGGCCACAGCGCGCACAGCAGCACCGCGCCCAGGCACCAGGCGGCCAGCACGTCCAGCGGCCAGTGGTAGCCGCGCCGCACCAGACCGAAGCCGACGGCGAGGTTCACGGCGGCGCAGCCGAGAACCAGGGCGCGCCGGGCACGGGCACCGTTCAGCAGGGGCAGCAGGAGCAGCGTCGCGGCACCGTAGGCGACGGTGGCGGTGGCGGTGTGGCCCGACGGGTAGTAGCCGAGCCCCGGCGGTACGGCCGGGGTACCGGGGCGGGCGGTCCAGTCCTTCAGCGGCACGACGAACGCCGGCACCAGGGCCATCAGCACGGCCGCCGCGGCGGGCCCCGCCCACCAGCGCAGCGCGCCCGCCCGGCGGGCCCGCCAGGACACCAGCACGAGGACGGCCACGAGCACCGGGATCGCGACCTGGACATTGCCGAGATCGGAGAGAAGTTCGGAGAACCGGTCCGGGTGCCGCAGGGTCCGGCCCAGCCGCTCGTCCACGCGCACCAGCGGGCCGTCGGCCACGACCTGCCAGGTGATCAGGGCGAGGAGCAGGGCCGGGAGGCCCGGGAGAAGGAGGAGGAAGGAGGTCGGCCGCCCCGGAACAGGGGGGGTAGTTCCGAGGCGGCCGTCCGGATCGGAACGCCGCGCGCCCCGGGGGGTTTGGGGCGAGCGACCGTCCGATCGGTGAGGAGAACCGGGGTCAAAGACCCCGGGTGCGTGCGCGAGGGCACGACCAGACCGGAGCTGGGGAGGCCCCGGCCTGAGTTCGCCCACAGTCCCCTGTGGGCGGGGTGTATCTCTCATCTGGTGAAAACCTACGGCAGCCGGTGGCCCTGAGACAGCCGGAACGGCATCCCGACATCCACCTCGCACACCTTCTTCACACGGCCTGACGGCGGCCGCCCCGGCCCCGGCACCGCAGCGGGTGACAGGGACGGGGCGGATGGGGCGCATGTGCCGGGCATCCCCTGTGTGAGCTGGGCGTTCGCCGTGTGGATCAGCTGCGCTGCCGACCGGATCAGAGCTGCGTGAAGGTCTGTTCGATGATGTCGAGACCCTCGCTCAGCAGGTCCTCGCCGATCACCAGCGGGGGCAGGAAGCGCAGCACGTTGCCGTAGGTGCCACAGGTCAGGACCAGCAGGCCCTCCTGGTGGCAGGCCCGGGCGAGCGCGGCGGTCGCCTCCGGGTTCGGCTCCTTGGTGGCGCGGTCCTTGACCAGCTCGATGGCGATCATGGCGCCGCGACCGCGGATGTCGCCGATGATGTCGAACTTCTCGGCCATGGCGGCCAGCCGACCCTTCATGATCGACTCGATGTTCTTCGCCCTGGCGTTGAGGTCCAGCTCCTTCATGGTCTCGATGGCGCCGAGCGCGCCGGCGCAGGCGACCGGGTTGCCGCCGTAGGTGCCGCCCAGGCCGCCCGCGTGCGCGGCGTCCATGATCTCGGCGCGGCCGGTGACGGCGGCCAGCGGGAGGCCGCCCGCGATGCCCTTGGCGGTGGTGATCAGGTCGGGCACGATGCCCTCGTCCTCGCAGGCGAACCACTGGCCGGTGCGGCAGAACCCGGACTGGATCTCGTCGGCGACGAAGACGATGCCGTTGTCGGCGGCGAACTGGCGGATCGCGGGCAGGAAGCCCTTCGCCGGCTCGATGAAGCCGCCCTCGCCGAGCACCGGCTCGATGATGATCGCGGCGATGTTGTCCGCGCCGACCTGCTTGGACATCTGGTCCACGGCCGCCTTGGCCGCCTCGGAGCCCGCGTTCTCGGGGCCGGTCGGCCAGCGGTAGGCGTAGGCGACCGGGACGCGGTAGACCTCGGGGGCGAACGGGCCGAAGCCGTGCTTGTACGGCATGTTCTTCGCGGTCAGCGCCATGGTCAGGTTGGTCCGGCCGTGGTAGCCGTGGTCGAACACGACGACCGCCTGGCGCTTGGTGTACGCACGCGCGATCTTGACCGCGTTCTCGACGGCCTCGGCACCGCTGTTGAACAGCGCGGACTTCTTGGCGTGGTCACCCGGGGTCAGCTCGGCCAGCGCCTCGGCGACGGCCACGTACCCCTCGTACGGGGTGACCATGAAACAGGTGTGGGTGAAGTCGGCCAGCTGGGCGGAGGCGCGGCGCACGACGGCCTCGGCGGAGGCGCCGACCGAGGTCACGGCGATGCCGGAAGCGAAGTCGATGAGGCTGTTGCCGTCGACGTCCTCGATGACGCCGCCGCCCGCGCGGGTGACGAACACCGGCAGCGTGGAGCCCACGCCCTGGGCGACCACGGCGGTACGGCGGGCCTGCAGCTCCTGCGACTTCGGGCCGGGGATGGCGGTGACGACGCGACGCTCCTGCGGAAGTGCGGACATGAGGGCTCCCTGATGATCTTGCGTACCGGGCGGTTTCCCGGGCGGTGCCGGGC
This sequence comes from Streptomyces sp. NPDC004752, assembly GCF_053601275.1. Lineage (NCBI taxonomy): Bacteria > Bacillati > Actinomycetota > Actinomycetes > Kitasatosporales > Streptomycetaceae > Streptomyces > Streptomyces sp. NPDC004752. The sequence goes on from NZ_JBSGBN010000026.1 coordinate 70,879, forward strand.
GGTGCGTTCGCGGACGCATGCCTTCTTTCTTCGCAGGCTAGGGCCGAGGCGGGACGGTGGGCATGCTCCATGTGGGCGTTGTCGCGGGGCGCGGTTGTCCGCCTTGGACATACCGAGCCGGCCCGGAGGTCGGCGGGCTCGGCCGCGTAAGCGGTGAACTCCCCTTGCGGGCGCGTTAGATTGACTCGCTGATGGTGGTCGGAACGGCTGGTCAGGGGGCAAGGGCGATGGACAGCGACGGGACGCAGGACGCGCGGGGCACACAGGCGAATCCCGTGCCGCGTCCGGCGGTGCCGCAGGACGGTTCCCCGGTGCCGCAGGACGGTTCCTCGGTGTCACGGGAGGGCCCCGCGCTGCCACCGCGCCCCGCGCTGCCGCCGGGGGTGCCGCCGCTGCCGGACGGCTCGGCGTTCCTGACCTGGCTGCGCGCGCCCCGCCCCGACGCGGCACCCGGCGTCTGGCGCTTCGGACACCGGCCGCGCCCGGCGGAGGAGCCCGAGCAGACCCCGGCCCGCCAGCTGCTGAGCGGAGCGGTGATCGCGTTCCTGGTCGGCTGGCTCGTCTGGTCGCTGCTGTGGAACGGCTACCTAGGCGGCTGGTGGGTGCTGCCGCTCGAACTGTTCACCCCGGGCTCCTGGCGGCACAGCGACAACCGCGTCGGGAACGCGATCCTCTGGTACGGCTACTACACCCTGATCGCTCTCGCCATCATGCTCGTCGTCGGCAGGCTCGGCCGCTGGGGCGAGGTCTGGCGGCGCTACGGCCCGCCCGCCTGGAGCCAGGCCATGCCGGTCACCGAGCGCCCGCCCGCCCCCGAGGAGGACCCCGCGCAGTGGCCCCAGTTGCGGGCCGCCGGGGCGGTGGACGCCGCGGAGCGGCTCGGCGCGGAGGCCCGGACCGGGCTGATGCGGGACGTCGACCTGGCCCGGATCGCCCGCGCCTGGCAGGGCGTGCGCGGCGGCGTGCACAGCCTGGCCGCCTTCTCGTCCGCCGTGGTCGAGCACGGCGCCGCCGCCTGCCCGCACCCGTCCGGCGCGCGCGATCTGCCGGGGCGGCAGGCGCGGCACGATCTGATCACCGGGCAGGTGCGGCTCGGTACGACCGCCGACGATCCGCGCAACCCGTACCAGTACCGCGGCAGCGGTCTCGCCCTCGCGCCCGATCTGCTGGGCACCTCACTGCTGGCCGTGGGCCCGGCCGGGGCCGGCAAGACCGGCGGCATCGTGCGGCCGCTCGCCGAGTCACTGTGCCTACAGGCGCTGGCCGGCCGCGCCTGCGTCGTGGTGGTCGGCGCGGCGGGCGCCGGACTCGGCCCGGCCGACGCCTACGACGTCGTCGTACGGATCGCCCACCCCGACTCGGTCTACGACCTGGATCTGTACGGCGGCACCACCGACCCGGACGAGGCCGCGGCCGTACTCGCCGAGGCCCTCGTCGGCGACCTCGCCGACCCGCAGCCCGGCAGCGACAGCCGCCGCTCCACCACCGTCCTCGCCCAGCTGCTCGGCCCGTTCCGGGCGGTGCACGGCCGCTTCCCCTCCGTGCCGGAGCTGCGCCGGCTGCTCGACGGCACGCCGGGGCCGCTGGCCGCGCTGCGCAAGGCGGTGCAGGAGACCGGGCAGGAGTCGCTGCTGCGTGAACTCGACGCGCGGGAGCGGCAGTTGGGGCACCCCGGGGACGTGGGCGCGGTGCTCGCCGACCGGATCGCGCTGCTCGACCGGCCCGCCTTCGCCGGGTTCTTCGACACCTCGGGCCAGTCACGGCCGTTCTCGCTCAAGGCCCTCGACCATCCCGTGCGGGTCCGTATCGACCTGCCCGAGCGCGGCCACGCGGACGCCTCACGGATTCTGGCCCGGCTGGTGCTCGCCCAGTTCACGGCGAGCGTCGCGGTACGGGAGGACCGGTCGCTGTTCGCCTGTCTGGTCCTGGACGACGCGACGGGCGCGGTGACCCCGGAGTCGGTGCGCGGCATCCAGCGGCTGCGGTCGGGCAACGCCGGAGCCGTGCTCACCCTGCGCACCCTGGACGATGTGCCCCGGCCGCTGCGCGGTCCGCTGCTCGGGGCCGTGGGTTGCCGGATGGCGCTGTCCGGGCTGACGCCGTGGGACGGGCAGGACTTCGCCGAGGTGTGGGGCAAGGAGTGGACCGAGGCCCGGGACGTGACCGACCGGCAGATCATCGCCGAGACCCCGGCGGGCAAGGCCGTGCACATGGTGCGCCGGGTGATCACCGGCAAGGCGCCGACCGCGCGGGCCGTCACCGTCCGGCAGGTCGAGCGGGAGCGCTGGTCCGCCTCGGAGCTGGCGCACGCGTTGCCGCCGGGGCACGCGGTGCTGTCCCTGACGACGGTGCGGGGCGAGCATGCCCCGCCGTTGCTGGTGGACCTCCGCGGCTGAGGCTGCTGGGCGTCGGAGCAGGACCTCGGCGAAGGCGGGCCCGTCGAGCAGCGGGACCCGGGGTCGAGGATCGGGGGTCGGGGCCGGGGGCCTGACTCGGGGAGTCGGCGTCGGGAGTCGGGAGAGGACGATCGGCCGGTGCGTCCATCGGATCACCGGTCGACCGTACGGTCAGGCAGAATCGGCATAGGCTGTTCATACGCGGCGGCCAAAAGATCACGGCCAAAAGATCACCGTGATCACCCGATCTCCGCTTGATCATCCGATCCCACCCGACCTGATCCCACCCGACCTGAAGGCCCCATGCCCCCGACGCTCGCCTCGCTCGTCCATCACTCCGCGCTCAAGCTGGCCGTGCGCGCGGGCGAGGACCGCCTCGACGTGCCCGTCCGCTGGGCGCATGTGAGCGAGCTGGCCGACCCCGTGCCGTACATGGAGGGCGGGGAACTGCTGCTGATCACCGCGCTGAAGCTGGACGCGGAGGATCCTGAGGCGATGCGCCGCTATGTGCGTCGGCTGGTGGGCGCCGGGGTCGTCGGGCTCGGCTTCGCCGTCGGCGTCAACTACGAGGAGACCCCCAAGGCCCTCGTCGAGGCGGCCGAACAGGAGGGGCTGCCGCTGCTGGAGGTGCCGCGCCGCACCCCGTTCCTCGCGATCAGCAAGGCGGTGTCCGCCGCGATCGCCGCCGACCAGTACCGGGCGGTGACCGCCGGGTTCGCCGCCCAGCGGGAACTGACCCGGCAGGCCCTGAACGCCGGCCCCGAGGGGCTGCTCGCCGCGCTCGCCGCGCAGGTCGACGGCTGGGCCGCGCTGTACGACGCCGCGGGCGCGCTGGTCGCCACCGCGCCCGAGTGGGCGGGCCGCCGGGCCGCCCGGCTCACCCCGGACGTGGAGCGGCTGCGGGACCGGCCCGCGCCCGCCTCGTCGGTGGTCGGCGGGCCGGAGAACGAGGACCGGGTCGAACTGCACACGCTGGGCACCGGGCGGCGCCCGCGGGGCGCCCTGGCCGTGGGCACCGCGGCTCCCCTCGGCACCGCCGAGCGGTACGCGGTGCACTCCGCCATCGCCCTGCTCACCCTGACCACCGAGCGCTCCAGGTCGCTGCACGCGGCGGAGCAGCGGATCGGCGCGGCCGTGCTGCGCATGCTGCTCGCCGGGCAGCCGGACCACGCCCGGGCCGTCGCCGGGGACCTGTACGGCGGGCTCCTCGACGCGCCGTTCCGGCTGATCGTCGCCGAGCCGGTCTCCGGCACGGCCGCGCGGGCGCACGCCGAGGGGCACGCGCGCCTACCCCTGGCCAAGCCGGGCTCGGTCGCCGCGCTCGCCGCCGTGGACGCGGGCGGCGACCGGCTGGGCGGGCTCGTGGACTCCATGGAGTCGGCCGCCGCGCGCGCCGGGGAGGCTGTGCTGGTGGTGCCCGAGGGGGAGCGGCTGGTGGTGCTCGCCGCCGACGGGGGTGCCGCGGCGGCGGCCGGCATACGGTACGCGATGGCCCTGGAGGCGGCGCGTGCCGTGCCCGAGCAGGCCGCCGTGGAGGAGAGCGAACTGGTCGTGGGCCTGTCGGCGCCCGCCGGGCCGATCGCGGCCGCCGCCGCCTACAAGCAGGCCGAGCAGTCGCTGTCGGTGGCGCGGCGGCGCGGCCGGGTGCTGGTGGAGCACGACCAGCTGACCTCGGGATCCGTGCTGACGCTGCTCGCGGACGACGCGGTGAAGGCGTTCGCGGACGGGCTGCTGCGCCCGCTGTACGAGCACGACGCGACCGGCCGGGGCGATCTGGTGGCCTCGCTGCGGGCGTGGCTGTCGCGGCACGGGCAGTGGGACGCGGCGGCGGCCGACCTGGGCGTGCACCGGCACACGCTGCGATACCGGATGCGGCGGGTCGAGGAGATCCTCGGGCGGTCCCTGGACGATCCGGACGTCCGCATGGAACTGTGGCTGGCCCTGAAGGCGACGGCGCCCGACTAGGCACTCCGCCGGAAATGCCGCGATGTCTGGAAATGCCGCGATATGCCGTCGGTGGTCTGCGGCACCGTCGTGGCTGGTCGCACAGTTCCCCGCGCCCCTTCAGGGCGCTGCAGCCCGCACACCGCCGCAGACGACCGACCGCGCAACGCGCCCCCACCGACCAAGCACCCGACATCAGCGCAGACGCCGGCGGGCCCGGCCGACCGACCCGTACGACGAAGCCCCGCACGACGAAGCCCTGTACGACAGACCCCGTACGACAGGCCCCGTACGACAGAGCCTCGTACGACAAAGCGTAGAAACCCGCGCCCGTACTGCTACGACTCGGACAAGCGACCTTGGCCCGTCCTCGTCCTACGGTGGTCCGCGACAGCCAAGAACATCCCCAACGCGGAAGGGCCGGGACTCTCAAGATGACTTCCACCCACGCCTTCTGGCTCGCCGGCCGCCAGGCCACCGGCGAGGACACCCTCGACGTCACCTCCCCGTGGGACGGCCGGCTGGTCGGCACGGTCAGCGTGCCGACGGACGCCCAGGTCGAGGAGGCCGTGGCCGCCGCGTACGCCGTGCGGGACGAGTTCGCCGCCACCCCGGCCCACGTCCGTGCGGCCGCCCTCGACCACGTCAGCAAGCGCCTGGTCGAGCGCACCGAGGAGATCGCCCAACTGATCTCCGCCGAGAACGGCAAGCCGATCAAGTGGGCGCGCGGCGAGGTCGGCCGGGCCGTGTCCGTGTTCCGGATCGCCGCCGAGGAGGCCCGCCGGTTCAACGCCGGTGAGGCCCAGCGGCTCGACACGGACGCCGGCGGCCAGGGCCGGCTGGCGCTCACCCGGCGCTTCCCGAAGGGCGTCGTGCTCGGCATCGCGCCGTTCAACTTCCCGCTGAACCTGTGCGCCCACAAGGTCGCCCCGGCGATCGCCGCCGGTGCGCCGATCATCCTCAAGCCCGCACCCGCGACCCCGCTGTCCGCACTGGTCATCGGCGAGCTGCTGGCCGAGACCGAGCTGCCCGCGGGCTCCTGGAGCGTCCTGCCGGTCAGCAACGACCGGATGCCCGCCCTGGTGCAGGACGAGCGGCTGCCGGTCATCTCCTTCACCGGTTCCGAGAAGGTCGGCTACGCGATCATGGACTCGGTGCCGCGCAAGCACTGCACGCTGGAGCTGGGCGGCAACGGCGCGGCGGTGGTGCTCGCCGACTACGCGAGCGACGCCGACCTCGACTGGGCCGCGAACCGCATCGCGACCTTCTCCAACTACCAGGGCGGCCAGTCCTGCATCTCCGTGCAGCGGGTGATCGCGGACGCCACCGTGTACGAGCGGCTGCTGCCGCGCATCGTCGCCGCCGTCGAGGCCCAGGTCACCGGCGACCCCTCGGACGACCGGACCGATGTTGGCCCGCTGGTCAGCGAGGACGCGGCCAAGCGCGTCGAGACGTGGGTGGACGAGGCGGTCACGGCCGGTGCGCGGCTGCTGACCGGCGGCAAGCGTGACGGCGCCGCGTACGCGCCGACCGTCCTGACCGACGTGCCCGCCGGTGCGACGATCGCCTGCGAGGAGGTCTTCGGCCCGGTCCTCACCGTGCAGAAGGTGACGGGGGAGAGCACGGCGTTCGCGGCGGCCAACGACTCCAAGTACGGCCTCCAGACGGGCGTGTTCACCCACGACGTACAGGTCGCCTTCCGTGCCCACCGCGCGCTGGAGGTCGGCGGCGTCGTCATCGGCGACGTCCCCTCCTACCGCGCCGACCAGATGCCCTACGGCGGCGCCAAGCAGTCGGGCGTCGGCCGCGAGGGCGTGCGGTACGCGATGGACGACTACACCTACGAGCGGGTGCTGGTCCTCACCGGGCTCGCCCTCTGACCCTCGCCACCCACTGGCTCAGGGGAACCGTTTTCACGAACGGTCGCGCATGACGCGCGACCGTCGTCCCCGAAGGGGCCCGGCACCGATCTTGCCTTCCGGTGCCGGGCCCCTTCCCCGTGCCAGGAACCGTCCCCTTCCCTGTGCCAGAACCGTCCCCCGGACGGCGTAATGACGTGACACCGGTCAACCGTGCCCGCGCCTTGGGGCCGGGCCACGGGCCGGGCGGCCCGCCGGATGCCCGAGGGGTGCGCGAGGACTGGTGGGCGCGGCCCGTTTCGGGTACCAACGAGCCAGTAGCACTGGTCGGTAACGAACGGTCCGCACCATCCCTCTTCGTGGCGAGGTGAGCCTCATGTCCGCCCCCACCACCAAGCGCCCGGTCACCGAGCGCGAGGCCCGCCAGGTCGCGGAGGCCGCCCGGGAACAGGACTGGCGCAAGCCCAGCTTCGCCAAGGAACTGTTCCTCGGCCGCCTCCGCCTCGACCTCATCCACCCCCACCCCCTCCCGGCCGAAGACGACGTCCAGCGCGGCGAGGAGTTCCTCGCCAAGCTCCGCGACTTCTGCGAGACGAAGATCGACTCGGCCCGTATCGAGCGCGAGGCGCAGATACCCGACGAGGTCGTCGACGGCCTCAAGGAGCTGGGCGCCCTCGGCATGAAGATCGACACCAAGTACGGCGGCCTCGGCCTCACCCAGGTCTACTACAACAAGGCCCTCGCCCTGGTCGGCTCGGCCAGCCCGGCGATCGGCGCCCTGCTCTCCGCCCACCAGTCCATCGGCGTACCGCAGCCGCTGAAACTCTTCGGCACCCAGGAGCAGAAGGACACCTTCCTGCCCCGCTGCGCCCGCACCGACATCTCGGCGTTCCTGCTGACCGAGCCGGACGTCGGCTCCGACCCCGCCCGCCTGGCCACCTCCGCCGTTCCGGACGGGGGAGATTACGTCCTCGACGGGGTGAAGCTGTGGACCACCAACGGCGTGGTCGCCGACCTCCTCGTCGTCATGGCCCGGGTGCCGAAGTCCGAGGGGCACAAGGGCGGCATCACGGCCTTCGTGGTCGAGGCGTCCTCCGAGGGTGTCACCGTCGAGAACCGCAACGCCTTCATGGGGCTGCGCGGCATCGAGAACGGCGTCACCCGCTTCCACCGGGTGCGGGTCCCGGCCACCCACCGGATCGGCCCGGAGGGCGCCGGCCTGAAGATCGCGCTGACCACCCTGAACACCGGCCGGCTGTCACTGCCCGCGATGTGCGTCGGCGCCGGCAAGTGGTGCCTGAAGATCGCGCGCGAGTGGTCGGCGGCCCGGGAGCAGTGGGGCAGGCCGGTCGCGCTGCACGAGGCGGTCGGCTCGAAGATCAGCTTCATCGCCGCGACGACCTTCGCCCTGGAGGCCGTTCTCGACCTGTCCTCGCAGATGGCCGACGAGAACCGCAACGACATCCGTATCGAGGCCGCCCTCGCCAAGCTGTACGGCTCCGAGATGGCCTGGCGGATGGCCGACGAACTGGTCCAGATCCGCGGCGGCCGCGGCTTCGAGACGGCCGCCTCGCTGAAGGCCCGCGGCGAACGGGCGGTCCCCGCCGAACAACTGCTGCGCGACCTGCGCATCAACCGGATCTTCGAGGGCTCCACCGAGATCATGCACCTGCTGATCGCGCGCGAGGCCGTCGACGCCCACCTCGCGGTCGCCGGTGACCTCATCGACCCCGACAAGACCCTGCCGGACAAGGCGAAGGCGGGCGCGAACGCGGGCGTCTTCTACGCCAAGTGGCTGCCCCGGCTGGTCGCCGGCCCCGGGCAACTACCCTCCTCATACGGCGAGTTCAAGCACGAGGTGGACCTCTCCGGGCATCTGCGCTACGTCGAGCGGCACGCCCGCAAGCTGGCCCGCTCCACCTTCTACGCCATGTCCCGCTGGCAGGGCCGGATGGAGACCAAGCAGGGCTTCCTCGGCCGGATCGTGGACATCGGCGCGGAGCTGTTCGCGATGAGCGCGGCCTGCGTCCGGGCCGAACTGCTGCGCGGCCGGGGCGAGAACGGGCGCGAGGCGTATCAGCTCGCCGACGCCTTCTGCCGGCAGTCCCGCATCCGGGTCGACGAGCTGTTCGGCCGACTGTGGGCCAACACCGACGATCTCGACCGCAAGGTCGTCAAGGGGGTCCTCGGCGGCGTCTACACGTGGCTGGAGCAGGGGGTCGTCGACCCGTCCGGCGACGGTCCGTGGATCGCCGACGCGACCCCCGGCCCCAGCGCCCGGCAGAACGTGCACCGGCCCATCAGATGACGGCCGGTACGACCGTCGGGTGACGGTCGGCCGACCGGGGCCGGGTGACGACCGGTATGTCCGTCGGTTGACGACCGGTACGACTGTCGGGTGCTGACCGGCACCGCCCGCCTGGTGCCGGTGCCGGTCAGCACCACTTGTCGCTCGGATCCCGCGTCGTCCAGGAGCAGGAGTCGACCTTCGCGCCGCTCGCCTTGGTGAGGGTCGCGGTGTCGCTGGTGTTGTTCCACACGTACGCGCGGCGGTTCTGGTACGTGTGCGAGGCGGTGTCCGAGCCCTTGCCCGTGTGCACCTTCACGGTCTTGCCCGCGCCGATCCGGAGGTTCGGGAAGACGTACTTGTGGTTGGCGGCGTCCTTCAGTACCCAGCCCTTGAGGGACACCGCCGAACGGCTGGTGTTCTTGAGCTGCACCCACTCGCCGTTCAGGCTCGCGTTGGACCCGTTGTCCGAGCCCGGGCTGTCGAACCAGACGTGGTGGATCGTCACACCGCCGGCCGCCTGGGCCGGGGTGCTGAGCAGGGTGCCGGTGAGCAGCGCGGCGCCCGCGAGGGCGGCGGGCAGGGTGGCGCGAACACGCATGAGAGATCCCCCCGGGGAAGTCGTCGAGGACAGCAGTGTTATCACATGATCTTCACGGCTGCTTCACAAAGGGGGATTTCGGTCCCTTCTCCGTCAAGCCCAGACATGGCACCCGCCCGGGGGACGCGCTGTCCTTCCGGGCGCCACATGCGGCAACAATGGGGGGATGACCGACAGTCCCGCCAGTCCGGCGCCCCTCGCCGACCCGCACCTCGTCTACGACCCCCTCGCGGCAGACGGCCCGAAGGACGTGGTGATCCTCGGCTCCACCGGGTCCATCGGCACCCAGGCCATCGACCTCGTGCTGCACCACCCCGACCGCTTCCGGGTCACCGCCCTGTCCGCCAACGGCGGCCGGGTGTCCCTCCTGGCCGAGCAGGCCCACCGGCTCCGGGTCACGACCGTCGCGGTGGCCCGCGAGGAGGTCGTACCGGCGCTGCGCGAGGCGCTCACCGCGCAGTACGGCACGAGAGAGCCGATCCCCGAGATCCTCGCCGGACCCGACGCCGCCACCCAGGTCGCCGCCTCCGACTGCCACACGGTCCTCAACGGCATCACCGGCTCCATCGGCCTCGCCCCCACCCTCGCCGCCCTGGAGGCCGGCCGCACCCTCGCGCTCGCCAACAAGGAGTCGCTCATCGTCGGCGGCCCGCTGGTCAAGGCGCTCGCCAAGCCGGGGCAGATCATCCCCGTCGACTCGGAGCATGCGGCACTCTTCCAGGCGCTCGCCGCCGGCACCCGCGCCGACGTGCGCAAACTCGTCGTCACGGCGTCCGGCGGCCCGTTCCGCGGCCGGACCAAGGCCGAACTGGCGGGCGTCACCGTAGAGGACGCCCTCGCCCACCCCACCTGGGCCATGGGCCCGGTGATCACGATCAACTCCGCGACCCTGGTCAACAAGGGCCTGGAGGTCATCGAGGCACACCTGCTGTACGACATTTCCTTCGACCGCATTGAGGTCGTCGTGCACCCGCAGTCGTATGTCCACTCGATGGTTGAGTTCACCGACGGATCCACCCTCGCCCAGGCGACGCCCCCCGATATGCGCGGGCCCATCGCCATCGGTCTGGGCTGGCCCGAACGCGTTCCGGACGCCGCCCCCGCCTTCGACTGGAGCAAGGCAGCGAGCTGGGAGTTCTTCCCGCTCGACAACGAGGCGTTCCCGTCGGTGAACCTCGCCCGGCACGTGGGGCGGCTCGCGGGCACCGCCCCGGCGGTGTTCAACGCGGCCAACGAGGAGTGTGTCGAGGCGTTCCGTGGCGGCGCACTGCCCTTCAACGGGATCATGGAGACCGTCACCCGGGTGGTGGAGGAGCACGGCACCCCGAACAAGGGAACCTCGCTCACGGTGTCGGACGTCCTCGAAGCGGAGACGTGGGCACGGTCCCGGGCCCGGGAACTGACCGCACATAAGGCAACCGCGGAGGCGCGTGCATGACAGCCTTGATGATGATCCTCGGCATAGTCGTCTTCGTGGTCGGCCTGCTGGTCTCGATCGCCTGGCACGAGCTGGGGCACCTGTCCACCGCCAAGCTGTTCGGCATCCGCGTACCCCAGTACATGGTCGGCTTCGGTCCGACCATCTGGTCCCGGCACAAGGGCGAGACCGAGTACGGGATCAAGGCCATCCCGTTCGGCGGCTACATCCGCATGATCGGCATGTTCCCGCCCGGCGAGGACGGCCGGATCAGCGCGCGCTCCACCTCGCCGTGGCGCGGCATGATCGAGGACGCCCGCTCGGCCGCCTTCGAGGAACTCCAACCCGGCGACGAGAGCCGCCTCTTCTACACCCGCAAGCCGTGGAAGCGGGTCGTCGTGATGTTCGCGGGCCCCTTCATGAACCTCGTCCTGGCGGTCGCCCTGTTCCTCACCGTCCTGATGGGCTTCGGCATCTCGCAGCAGACGACGAGCGTCAGCTCGGTCTCGCAGTGCGTCATCGCGCAGAGCGAGAACCGGGACAGCTGCAAATCGGGCGACGCCGCGTCCCCCGCCGCCGCCGCGGGCCTGAAAGCCGGCGACAAGATCGTCTCCTTCGACGGGGTCAGGACCGAGAGCTGGAACCAGCTCTCCGACCTCATCCGCGCCACGCCCGGCAAGAAGGTGCCGATCGTCGTCGACCGCAAGGGCGAGCAGCTGACCCTGCACGCGACGATCGCCACCAACCAGGTCGCCGAGAAGGACTCCAGCGGCCAGATCGTCCAGGGCCAGTACGTCACCGCCGGCTTCCTCGGCTTCAGCGCCGCCACCGGCATCGTCCACCAGGACTTCGGCGACTCCGTGACCTGGATGGGCGACCGGCTCGGCGAGGCCGCCCACTCCATCGCGAGCCTGCCCGGCAAGATCCCGGCCCTGTGGAACGCGGCCTTCGACGGGGCACCGCGCCAGCCCGACTCGCCCATGGGCGTGGTCGGCGCGGCACGCGTCGGCGGCGAGATCTTCACCCTCGACATCCCGCCCACCCAGCAGCTCGCGATGGCCCTGATGCTGGTCGCGGGCTTCAACCTCTCCCTGTTCCTGTTCAACATGCTCCCGCTGCTCCCGCTCGACGGCGGACACATCGCGGGCGCCCTGTGGGAGGCCCTGCGCCGCAACCTCGCCAAGATCCTCCGCCGCCCCGACCCGGGACCGTTCGACGTGGCGAAGCTGATGCCGGTGGCCTATGTGGTGGCCGGGGTGTTCATCTGCTTCACCCTCCTGGTCCTCGTCGCCGATGTCGTTAACCCGGTCAAAATCTCCTAGCCATGCACCGTTGTCGACGGCCCGGGGCGCTCGGTCCCGGGCCGTGTTCCATCGGGTGGGTTTACCGGAGGGATGTGCTGGCGTCGGCGGCCGTGGCGTAATCTCGGTGCCTGGAGCCCGCCGTTCCGGGACCGGATCCTGATCCACGACTTGGGGTTGCACAGCAGATGACTGCGATTTCTCTCGGCATGCCGTCCGTTCCGACCAAGCTCGCCGAGCGCCGCCGGAGTCGGCAGATCCAGGTCGGTTCTGTGGTGGTGGGCGGGGACGCGCCGGTGTCGGTGCAGTCGATGACGACGACCCGTACGTCGGATGTGGGTGCGACGTTGCAGCAGATCGCCGAGCTGACGGCGTCGGGCTGTCAGATCGTGCGGGTGGCGTGTCCTACGCAGGATGATGCGGATGCGCTGGCGACGATCGCGCGTAAGTCGCAGATTCCGGTGATCGCGGATATTCACTTCCAGCCGAAGTATGTGTTTGC
>NZ_JBSGBN010000027.1:0-82118 GCF_053601275.1 Streptomyces sp. NPDC004752
GCCGGCGGGCCGCGACGTCCAGGGACCGCGGCCCTTGGTGCGCGGGCCCCGGCAGGCCGTGCCACGGGGGCAGCACGGCCTCCTGCAGTTCGGCCGCGAGCCGGTGCTCGGTCTGCGCCTGCTGACGGTGGCGCTGCAATGAGTCCCGGGTCTCGCTCACCGTCCGCTGGCTGCGCCGCAGTTCGCTGACGTCGCGCAGGACGGCCCACATCGAGGCGGTACTGCCGTCGGCGTCCAGCACGGGCTCGCCCATCATGTGTACGGTCCGCACGGATCCGTCGGGCCGTACGAGGCGGAACTCCCCGTCGATCGGCTTGGCGTCGACGAGGCAGTCGGTGACCATCGCCGTGAGTCTCAGGCGGTCCCCGTCGAGGACCAGGGACGGCAGCTCGTCCAGGGTGAGCGCGGGCGTGGCCGGGTCACGGCCGAGGATCTGGTACAGCTCACCGGACCAACTGGCCTCGTCCGTCAGCAGATTCCACTCCGCGCTGCCGACCCGGCTGAGCAGCGAGCCGGTCGGTGCCGGGACGGACGCCGCCGGGCCGAGGGATCGGGGCGCGGGTTGTGCCGGGTCGGGAGCTACCGGCGGCGGGCCGTCCCGCAGCTGCGCCAAGTGCTCGTCCAGATCGTTGAGTTGGTGCAGCGCCAGGTCGTACAGGGCGCGCTGCCAGCGTTCCTGCGGATCCGTGCCGTCGCCGTGCGTGTCCCTGCGCACGGCGTCCACCTCGCCCTTGAGTCGCCGCGTCTGCGTGATCAGCGCCTCGACCGAGCCGCGCCCCGGCGGCTGGGCGGCTGGGCGATCCGCAGAGAGGTGGGACGGCATGACGCACTCCGATGCGGGGACGGTACGGCACAAGGAGAACTGGGGGCCTGGGGGCCCGGGGGACCGGTTACGACTGTCGCACAGCCCGCGACGCCCCGTAAGGGATTTGGCAACACACGATACGGTGGTGCTTCTGGCATATGTCAGAGTCTTCATGGCGTGGTCGACCAGTGCTTTCGGCGTACCCGGTCGGGCGGGCAAGTCGTAGTCGCCGTACGCTCGTTGACGGATCGCCAGGGCTGTCGGCGGAGCGCGCGACCACGTGTTCGACCCATGGGCGTGCCCTCGCGTTCATGCCTGTTTCGTGCGGTGACGCACAACACATCGTGGGGTGTCGCTCAAGGTGTCCTACGACCGGGGCTGTCGTGCTCGTATCTGTATGGACACCAGCATCCGGCAGCCCGCCCGCGCGCGACTGATCACCGCCGAGGACCGGGAGGTCCTCGTGCCCGCCACGCTCCGGTACACCGTGCGGGACCCGCTCGCGGTCTTCGTCGACTTCCCACCGGAGGCGGCCCTCGACGGCGAGGGCGTCACCTGGACCTTCGCCCGCTCCCTGCTGGACGCGGGGCTGGCCGCCCCCACCGGGTGCGGTGACGTGCGGGTCCGGCCGTACGGAGGCACATGCACGCTGCTGGAGTTCCATGCGCCGCAAGGCGTCGCCCTGCTCGAGTTCGACACCAGCGCGCTCCGCGGCTTCCTGCGGCGCAGCTACGCCGTGGTGGCGGCAGGGGAGGAGGACATCGAGACGGTCGTCGAACGCGGGCTCGGCGCGCTGTTCGGCGGCGTGTGACGGTCGTCGGCCGACGGCCCGAACCCCGGGGCGGCGGTCCGCCCCGGGGCCGAGGCCGGGACGGGCGTGCGGTCCGGGGCGAGGGGTCGATGGCCGGACCGGCGTACAGGGCGGGGTGTGGGGTCAGCGGTCGGCGTCGGCGTACAGGGCGGGGCGCGGGGCGAGTTCGACGGTCGTACGGCGGCCCGTCTCCAGCGCCTGGATCCCGGCCTCGGCGACGACGGAGGCGGCATAGCCGTCCCACACGCTCGGACCGGTGACCCGTCCCCGGCGGGTGGCGTCGACCCAGGCCCGCAGTTCACGGTCGTAGGCGTCGGCGAACCGGACGATGTAGTCCTGCGCCACATCCTCCCGGGTGCCGCCTCGGGCGGTGACCACCATGGTGTGCTCGGCGCCGATCCGGGCGCTGCCCGCCTCGCAGACGGCCTCGCAGCGCACCTGGTAGCCGAAGCCGCAGTTGACGAACACCTCCACGTCCACGAGGGCGCCCTGCTCGGCCTCGAAGACCACGAACTGCGGGTCGGCCAGACCTTGCGGGGCACCGGACGAGGGCGCGGGGCGCAGCACGGTCACGGCGGTCAGCTCCTGGCCGAGCAGCCAGCGGGCCGCGTCGATCTCGTGCGACACGGAGCTGTCGATCAGCATGGCGCTGGTGAAGCCGGGCGGCGAGGAGACGTTGCGATGGGTGCAGTGCAGCATCAGCGGACGTCCCAGACTGCCGCCGTCCAGCAGGGACTTCAGACGCCGGTACTCGGCGTCGTAGCGCCGCATGAACCCGATCTGCGCGAGCCGCCGGCCCAGCCCGGCCTCCGCCTCCAGCACCCTCAGCGCCCCTGTGGAGTCGGGCGCCATGGGCTTCTCGCACAGGACCGGCAGGCCGCGGTCGAAGGCGGCCAGCAGGGCCTCCTCGTGCGTGGGGTCGGGCGAGGCGATCAGGACGGCGCCCACACCGGGCGCGTCCAGCGCGGGCGCCGCCTCCGCATGCACCGAGACGCCGTCCAGGCCCGCCACCGCCTCCTGCGCACGCCCGGTGTCGGGATCGGCCACGGCGGCCACCCTGGCGCCGCTCACCACATGAGCAAGTCGACGTATGTGATCGGCGCCCATGTGTCCGGCACCCAGTACCGCGACGCCCAGCAGCTCACCCATGTGCGCCTTCTCTCCCGGCCGACGATCACGCCGTAGCGTACGCACAGGGGCGCCGGCCGTCCGGGCCGGGCGGCGTGCCGTCAGTACCTCAGCACCCCCGCGATGCCGCGCGCGTCGTCCAGCGTGCCGTCCGGTACGAAGCGCACGTCGGCGCCGGTCTCCAGGCACTGCTCCACGATCTCGTCCACGACGTCCTCGCGGGCGTCGAGGTCGCCGCTCTCGGCGGGGATCAGATGATCGCCGTCGTCGCGGACGGTCACCCGGTAGTTCTCCTCGACGGCGAGCAGCCGGACCCGGCCCTCGCGCGCGCTCTTCCAGACCTCGTCCACGCCCGCCGCGAACTCCTTGCGGCCACGGGCCGCGTCCAGTTCCCGGGCGACCCGGTCGGCGGACTTCCCGGCCTCGGCGTCGACCACCGGCCGGATCGCCTGCCACACGGCTTCGGGAGTGCCGCTCGCCAGCCCGCCGTGCGGGATGTGCACGGCCTGACGCGCGACCCCGCCGACCTCGTCCAGCAGGGACAGCGCGGCCTGCTCGCCGGTGACGTACAGCGGCCTCGGGCGCTCGCGCAGCACGGCGGTCATCGCCGTGTCCGCCACCCGCAGGAAGTGTCGGGTGTCCTCGTCGCGGAAGGTACTCGGGAAGTCGCCGATGCGCTCCTGGCGTTCGGCGTCGAAGTTCTCCCGGCCCCGGGACAGCGGGAGACCGCCGACGCGGGCCTCCACGACCCGGTCGACTCCGCCGTCCCACAGGGTGACGCGGTCGGCGGAGACCGACAGCACCCAGAACGGCCGCTCGGCCGCGTGCGCGGAGACCAGGTTGCGGGTCAGGAAGGTGTCCGAGAGCACCACCCGCTCCGGGACGGTACGGGCCAGCGACCACACCTGGTGTTCGCCCGGCGCGGCGAAGATCACCAGGCCGTCCTCGGAGTGCGCCAGATCCACCTCGGTGAGGGCCCGGTCGAGCTGGTCGACGACGTCGGCGCGCCGCTCCCGGGTGACCGCGGGGTCGGACTCCAGCTGCTTCTTGGCCACGGCCACCACATTGCGCAGCCGGACCGGATCCTGGGTGTTGTCGGGCTCGCGGCGGTGCGTCGGCGTCAGCACGGACACTGCGGGATAGGGGCGCGGGCGCCGCAGTTCGGCGAGGGTCGAGGGGCTGAGTGCGTGCTCCATAAGAGCACGATAGGGCGGATTCGCAGATCGGGCATTTGGGGTATTCATTTACATATCCGAGGAGGTCTTGCCGGTGTGGCGCGGCCGGCGGACGGCGATCGGGAGGTGGGCGCGAATGGCTCGACCGGCCGTCGACGGACGCGACCTGGTCGTCCGCCTCGGCGTACCGGAGCGGCTGCTGGTCCGGCGCGTGCGGGCGGTCCGTGTTCCGCTCGCGGCGGTGCGTGACGCGACGGTCGAGCCCGACTGGTGGCGCGCGCTGCGCGGCCTGCCGCGCTTCGGCCGCTGGTTGCCCGACCGCTTCTGTGTGGGCGAGTGGCGTCATCCCGAGGGCCGCGACCTGGTCGCGGTGCGCGAGCACGGCCCGGTCGTCGTGGTCGACCTGTGGCCCTCCAGTGCCCCCTATGCCCGCCTCGTCGTCTCCGTCGCCGACCCCGAAGGTGTCGTCCGGGTGCTGCGTCAGGCGATACGGCCGCCCGGGCGGCAGGCGGGCCGGGCGTCCCAGGGGCACACATGCGACATCCCCGGCGAACGCCGGTGACGGCGACGGGCGCCCACGCCGGGCGGGGCGAGTGGAGATGGCGGACGACGGGAGGGCCCCGGCGCGCACCAGCGGGACCCGGGCGTGCACGGCAGTGTCTGGACGCGCGCACGGCAGGGTTCGGGCGCGTGCACGGAAACCGGGCGTATCCCGGGTCGAACCCGCCATCACCGGAGCCGGCGGATGGTGAGGCGCCGGGCGGAGGTGCTGGGCGGAGATGCTCGGCGTTTGGGGAAGTTTTTGCCGGTGGCCGGTTCCTGGCGGGTCGGGCGTGGTAGGGCCCGCGAAACGCGGGCCTCGCGCGGGCAAAGCGCGGCCGAAAGCGTGCCGAAAGCGTGGCCCGGACGGGGGTGCGTGGTGCGGCCGCGTTGACCGCCCCGGCCCCGGCAGCGCACGCTACGTAAAGTAGATGCTAGTTACAACTGGTTCGGCGGTCGACGGAACCCGCCTACGAAAACGCAGGTGAGCGAGGTGCCGACGCCGGCCCGGAGGCAGGAGGAAAGGCATGTGCGGCATCACCGGCTGGGTTTCCTTCGACCGCGACCTGCTCGCCGAGGCCGCGACCTTGGACGCGATGACCGAGACGATGGCCTGCCGCGGCCCGGACGACCGCGGCACCTGGATCGACGGTCCCGCCGCCCTGGGCCATTGCAGGCTCGCCATCATCGATCTGCCCGGCGGTCGGCAGCCCATGACGGTCACCACGCCGCAGGGAACCGTGGCGCTGGTCTACTCGGGCGAGGCATACAACTTCACCGAACTTCGACAGCGGTTGACCGGGCGCGGGCACCGCTTCACCACCGGCTCCGACACCGAGGTCGTCCTGCGCGGCTACCTCGAATGGGGCGACGGACTCGCCGAGCGACTCAACGGCATGTTCGCCTTCGCCGTCTGGGACGGCCGCCACGACAAGCTCGTGATGATCCGCGACCGTATGGGCGTCAAGCCCTTCATCTACTACCCGACGCCCGACGGCGTCCTGTTCGGCTCCGAACCCAAGGCGATCCTCGCCAACCCGCTGGTCAGGCCCCGGGTGGGCCTGGACGGGCTGCGCGAGCTGTTCACCATGGTCAGGACGCCCGGGCACGCTGTGTGGGAGGGCATGCGCGAGGTGGAGCCCGGCACCGTCGTCACCGTCGACCGCACCGGACTGCGCACCCGCACCTACTGGCGGCTGGAGACCCGGCCGCACACCGACGACCGGACCACCACCGTGGCCCGTGTCCGCGACCTCCTCGACGACATCGTGCGCCGCCAGCTGGTGGCCGACGTGCCGCGCTGCACCCTGCTCTCGGGCGGCCTCGACTCCTCCGCCATGACCGCGCTCGCCGCCCGCCAACTCGCCGAACAGGGCGAGAAGGTGCGCAGCTTCGCCGTCGACTTCGCCGGACAGACCGACCACTTCGTGCCCGACGGACTGCGCGCCACTCCGGACACCCCGTTCGTGCACGACGTGGCCCGCCTCGCCGGCACCGACCACCACGACATCGTCCTCGACGCCCAGGCCCTCGCCGACCCCGCCGTCCGGGCGAAGGTGCTGCGCGCCCGCGACCTGCCCGCCGGCTTCGGCGACCTGGACGCCTCGCTCTACCTGCTGTTCCAAGCCGTCCGCGACCAGTCCACGGTCGCCCTGTCCGGCGAGTCCGCCGACGAGGTCTTCGGCGGCTACCAGCAGTTCTTCGACGAGCAGGCCCGGAGCGCCGACACCTTCCCCTGGCTCGCCATGTCGAACCGGCACTTCGGCAGGGACACCGACGTCCTGCGCCCGGACCTGGCCGAGACCCTGGACCTGGACGCGTACATCGCCGACGCCTACCGCACCGCCGTCGCCGGCATCGGCCGGCTCGACGGCGAGAGCGACTTCGAGTACCGGATGCGCCGCGTCTGCAACCTTCACCTGACCCGTTTCGTGCGCGCCCTGCTCGACCGGAAGGACCGGATGAGCATGGCCGTCGGTCTGGAGGTGCGGGTGCCCTACTGCGACCACCGGCTCGTCGAGTACGTCTACAACACGCCCTGGTCCCTGAAGTCCTTCGACGGCCGGGAGAAGAGCCTGCTCCGCGAGGCGAGCGCCGACGTCATCCCGCAGTCCGTGTACGAGCGGGTCAAGAGCCCCTACCCGTCCACCCAGGACCCCCGGTACGGCCTCGCCCTCCAGGAACAGGCCAAGGAGCTGCTGGCCCGGACCGACCACCCGGTGTTCGAGCTCGTCGACCGGGAGCAGACCGACCGGGCGGCCCAACGGGAACTGCCCGCGCGCTCCCAGGCGGCCCGGCACGGCCTGGAACGCACCCTCGATCTGGCGCTCTGGCTGGACATGTACGCGCCCGAGCTGACGCTCAGCTGAGCCCGATCGCCCGGTCTGCGGCCGCCGCCGACGGCTGCCACCAGGTCGTCACCGGCTCCCACACCCGCACGGCCCCGCCCGCGCCCAGCTCCGCCGCCGTGAACACGCGCCCCCGATGACCCGGGTCCGCGGCCACGGCGATCGCGTCCACCCGGCGGGCCTGCGGGTCCGCCGGGTCGGCGATGGTCCGCACGGCGGCGTACGCGGTGCGGCCCGCGCCGATCCGGTAGGTGCCGACCGCGCCGTCGGGCACCGGCAGGGCCGCGCCGTCCAGATCGCCGAAGGTGACCGTGGGCACGCGGTCGACGGTGCAGGCGCGGCCGGAGCGGTTGGTGACATCGAGCCGCACCACGGTCGGATCGGCGGACGCCACCGCCGCCCGCACGGTCAGGGCCCGCTCCGGACAGACGGTGCCGCGGGCGGCCGGCGGGCCGTGCGGCGCGGCGAGCAGCAGGGACGTCGCGGCGAGGACGACGGCCGGCACGGTCGCGGCGGTACGGATGCGCATCATGGATTCCCCCTGGGTCGGTCGATGCCACTACGGCGGGACCCGCCCGCCCACTCGGTGTGACGGCCGGGAGGGCCGGGAGGTTGTGGCGGACCGGCGTCCGTCACCCGCCCGGGTCACCGCGGGGCCGCGCCGGAACGCGGCGTCACTCCGCCCGGTCCGCCGGGCAGGAACTCCCGTCGGCGGGCAGGGAGCCGTACAGCAGGAAGTCGTCGACCTTGCGGTGCACGCACTTGGAGGACGAGTAACCGGTGTGGCCCTCTCCCTTGTTGTCGAGCACCACGGCCGACGGGCCGAGCCGGTGGGCGGTCTCCACGGTCCAGCGGTACGGCGTGGCGGGGTCGCCGCGGGTGCCCACCAGGAGCATCTTCGACGTGTCGACGTCCTTGACCCGGTCGCGGATGAAGTCCGTGCCCCTGGGACGTCCATAGCACATCAGCAACTCGGCCAGCCGGTGCCGGCCGAAGACGGGTGACGCCTTCTCGTACGCGGCGCGCAGCCGCGTGATGTCCCTGGTGATCTGTCCGGTGCCGGGGCGGTCCGGGTCGTCGGCGCAGTTGACCGCCATCAGCGCGGCGGACAGGTTGTCCACGGGGACGTCCGCCTCCGCCACGAGTCCGCCGCCGGACCGGTGCGACGGCGCCGCCCCGCCCGCCCCGAAGGTCTCCAACCTGCGCGTGTCACCGTCGTCGAGGAGGGAGAGCACAGCGCGTTCGAGCGAGGGCCACAGCTTCTCGCTGTAGAGGCCCTGCCCGAGGGCGCCCACCAGGTCCTGGCCGGAGTACCGGCCGCCGAAGCCGGTCGGCACCGGATGCGCGTCGAGCGAACGCACCAGCTTCAGGACCTGGTCCCCGGCCGTGCGGCGGTCCCGGCCGAAGGGGCAGCCCCGGTCCTTCACGCACCAGTCCAGGAAGTCGTCCAGCGCGGTCTGCTGCCCCTCGGCACCCGCCAGTCCCTGCTCGGAGAGGGGTTCGGTGAGGGTGTCCACGCCGTCCAGCGCCATCCGGCCCACCTCGCCGGGGAACTGGGCGGCGTAGACCGCGCCTATCCGGGTGCCGTAGGAGAAGCCGAGATAGTTGAGCTTCTTGTCGCCGAGGGCCTGGCGTATGACGTCGAGGTCCCGGGAGACGTTGATGGTGCCTATGTGGGGCAGGACGGGGCCGGAGTAGCGGGCGCACTCGGCGGCGGCCTTGCGCAGCAACGTCATGAGTGCTTGAGGATCGTGCTGGTCGGCGGTGTCCCCCGCCGTGGCCGTGGCCTTGTCGGTGCCCTCGCCGCAGCTGACGGGCGAGGAGCGGCCGACGCCGCGCGGATCGAAGGTGACCACGTCGTAGCCGTCGGTCAGGGCCAGGTAGTCCTTGCCGGAGGCGGCGAGCGTGCTGACGCCCGCGCCGCCCGGGCCGCCGAAGTTCAGCACCAGGGAGCCCAGCGACTTCCCGGTCGCCGGGCGGCGAGCCAGCGCCAACTCGAGCGTGCCCGCGCCGGGCCGCGCATAGTCGAGCGGGACCGTCACCTTTCCGCACTGCAGGCCCTTGGCGCCCGCGGTGCCCCCGCAGGCCGACCAGGTGACCCGCTGATCGTAGAAGCGCGACAGGTCGGGCTGGGGCGGGGTGGCGGCCCCCGCGGGCAGCCCCGCGCCGAGCAGCGCCAGCGTGACGGCTCCGGCGCCCGCACAGCGCTGGACGGCGGGCCGCTTGGACAGCTTGGCCAGCATCGATGCCTCCAAGGGTGCCCCGCTGCGGACCGGGGCAGCGCTCCCGATCACCATAGGCGGCCCGCGGAATGCTCGCCTCCGGACGCCTGGGACGGCATTCGGGGGATTCACGCATGGTTCGATAACCGTGTCGCTCGATGGGGTGAAAGGACGATAAGCCATAACTCGGATGGGTCGTCCGCGTTTAATCCGATGCGGGCGAGCGCCCGTGACCATGTCAGGAAGGCAGGAGCCGATGAAACGGGTTACCCGAAACGGTGTGATCGCCGTCGCCGCCGCCTCCGGCGCGATGGCCGTGACGATCCCGGCGCACGCGGATTCCGCGGCGGACGGTGCCGCCGCCGGCTCGCCGGGCGTGCTCTCCGGCAACACCATCCAGCTCCCGGTGCACATCCCGGTGAACGTGTGCGGCAACACCGTGAACGTGGCGGGGCTCCTCAACCCGGCCGCGGGCAACACGTGCGCCAACCGGGGTGGCGTCGGCGTCGGGAGCGGCGCCGGCGTCGGGAGCGGCGGGGCGGCCTCGTCGGGCGGGGCGTCCGCCCAGGGCGTGGGCAAGGATTCCCCGGGCGTGGTCTCCGGCAACGGCATCCAGGTGCCGGTCCATCTCCCGGTCAACGTCAGCGGCAACACCGTGAACGTGGTCGGCGTCGGCAACCCGGCCGTCGGCAACGAGTCCGCGAACACCCCCGGCGGCCCTCCGGCGAAGCCCACCCCGCAACCGCCCGCCAAGCCGCCGACGACCCCGCCCGCCCCGCCCCGGGCGCACCACCCCGCGCCGACGGCGCCCCGTCCCGCCGCCCCGCCGGCCGACGCCGCCCTCGCCCACACGGGCACCGATCTGACCGCCCCCGCGGTCGCGGCGAGCGCGGCCCTGCTGCTCTCCGGCGCCGCCCTGTACCGCCGCTACCGCCCGGGAGCCCGGAGTTGACCCCTCCCCGGAGGCGGCGCTCCCGACCCCGGCGCCCGGACCGCGCCCCCGGCCCGTCCGCCACGGCCGCCGGTCGGCGCACCGGCCGACGCCCCGGTCGGACCGCGGCCCCCTGGAACCTCCGGTGCGACATGCGCACCTCCTCGGCCGACTCCGGCCCCGGCCCCTCGACGCGGACCCCGGGCGTCACCTCGTTCACCGGCAGCGCCCGCAGCATGGCGGATGCCCCTTCTTGCGGTACGGCTCCGGGCGCACGCCACGGCCGTCGGGCCCGCCGCCGTCCAGGGAACCGGCGGTGATACCCGCGTCGTGGACGGTGGTCCGCGACGGGGTGGCCGCATCGGTGTCGGCCGGTTCCGACACAGCGGTCCTGCCGTACCGGACGCGGACGCCCACGCCGACCGCAGAGCGCAGACCGTGATCAATTCCGTTGCCGCGCCCGGTCCTTGATGTTGGACTGGGCGCATGGACCACGCAGCGGTACTCGCCCATTACGACGGGGACATGCGCAAGAACGCACGGCCCGACGGACCCGACGCCCGGATCGAGCGCACCGCGACCGTGGTCCGGCAGGTCGCCGGTGCCCAGGGCTGGAACGGCGTCCTGTGGTCCGACCTGGACGGTACGGACGCGGACGCGGCGATCGCCGGGCAGGTCGCGCACTACACCGCGCTCCGGCACGCGTTCGAGTGGAAGCTGCACGGTCACGACCTCCCCGCCGACCTCGGATCCCGGCTCATCGCGGCCGGGTTCACGCCCGAGCCCGAGGAGACGCTGATGGTCGCCGAGACCGCCGAGGTGGTCGCGCTGACCGCGGACGCCGAACCGCCCGCGGGCGTCCGCGTCCTGCGGGCCGATGATGCGGCCGGCATCGAGCGCGTGGTCGAGGTGCACGAGAACGTGTTCGGCGCGGACGGGAGCGAGCTGCGCCACCGGCTGCTGACCCGGCTCGCCGCCGACCCCGGCTCGCTCGTCGCGGTCGTCGCCCTCGCCGGGGACGAACCGGTGAGCGCCGCCCGGCTGGAGCCGGTGCCCGGGACGCGGTTCGCCGGGCTGTGGGGCGGCGGCACCCTCGAACACTGGCGGGGCCGCGGCGTGTACCGCACCCTGATCGCCCACCGCGCCCGCGCCGCCGAGGCCCGCGGCTACCGCTACCTCCAGGTCGACGCGTTGCCGATGAGCCGTCGCGTCCTCGAACGCCTCGGCTTCCACGCCCTGACCACCACGACGCCCTATCTGTACGAGGCGTAGGGCCTGTCGGCGCCCCGGGCTCGGCCGGGCCCGGTCAGGGTGGTACGCGGGCGCCGACGCGCGCGGTACGGCGGTGTGTCCGCGCCAGTCGGGTCCCCAGGTGTCGGCGGCCCCGAACCCGGCGCCGAGCGGGCACGCACGGCCTCGTCCTACGCCTGGCTCGGTGGCGTCGGCACTCGGCACCGCTGTCCTCGGTCAGCGCGCGGCCACGGTCCGTTCGGGCGTGTTCCAGCCCGAGACGCGCACTCGCGGCGCGGAGCCGCGCAGATCGGATGTCCGGTAGACGGCGGTCAGCCTCGCCGTCTCGCCCGGCCACAGCGTGACCTGGTTGTCCGACCAGCGCACCGGCAGCACCGGAACGCCGGCGGCGTCGATGAGATGGACGTCCGTCAGCAGCGACGGCGTCCGCCCGCGCCCCGCGTTGCGCAGCGTCACCGTCGTCGTCGACAGGCCGTCCGACGACACCGTGGCGGCCTTGGCCGACACGGGGGCCGGGGCCATCCGGCCGAGCCCTGTCAGATCGGCGTGGCTCGTGGTCGGCGTGTGGTACCAGTCGGTGCGGGCCCAGTCGAGGGTGTCGGGCCGGGTGGAGAGCCAGTACACGTTCCGGCTCACCTCCCGGCCCGCCGCGTCGGTCAGGACCAGCCGGGCCAGATATGTCGGCGTCAGCCCGTTCACCGACGCGGGCAGGGTGAGAGCCGTGGCGTGCGCCCCGTCGCCGGGCACGCGCACCCCCGACACGGTCCGGTCGTACACCGGGGTGCCGTCCGTGGTGAACAGCGTGGCCCGTGCGGTGAGCGGGCCGGTGGGGGAGCGGCGGTTGTTGACGACGACCACTGAGCGGTCGTCGTACGAGTACTGGACGTGCAGCGGCTCGTTCGCCTTCTTCGCACCGAAGTAGGCGCCGCCCTGGTCGAGATAACGGTCCGTCAGTTGCCAGTGCAGGGATGTCCAGCCGCTGTTGAACATCCAGTAGACCAGCCCGGTCGCGGGCTTCGAGGCGTCCGTGGCGGCCCGCCCGTACGCCTCGAACTGGGCGCGTACGTTCTCGTACTGCAACAACTGTGCCTTGCGCACATAGTCGGCGAGATCACGCGGGGCGCCGTAGCGGCCGGTGAGCGCGGCGTTGTGGAGGCTGAGGGTGCCGAACGTCGCCGAGGGGGAGCGGTGATACTGCCGGGCGCCCGGGTCCTTCCAGAGAGCGGCCAGCTCGGCGGGGGTCAGCATCCGGCGCAGGGTGTCGAGGGTGGGAATGTCCGGGCCCGCGCTGGTCTCGGAGTTGAAGCCGGTGGCGCCGCCCTCGCGCTTGGCGTACCAGTACGCCGGTGGGACCCAGTCGTAGGGCCCGGTCATCTTCATGCCCGAACGACCCAGCCGCGGCGAGGACTTGTCGGAGGCGGCGGGCACCACCGGGGCCGGCCAGTCGGCTGCCCGCAGGGCGTCCAGGTAGTTCCGCTCGATCGTGGCGTCCGGCGCGAAGTCGCTGCCGATGAGGAAGGAGATCACGCTCGGGTGGTTGCGCAGCCGGGCGGCCTCGGCGGCCATCGACGCCTTGGCGACCGGGTAGTCGGCGGCGCTCCACCGTTCGCCCGACTCGCTGCCGTTGACCTGCCCCTCCCACTTGTCGCAGCACTCCCAGCCGGGCAGCGTGAGGACGCCGTGCCGGTCGGCCAGGTCGAAGAACTCGTCGGGCTCGATCTTGCCTTCCAGACGGATGGTGTTCAGCCCCAGGTCGAGGGCGTACTTCAGGCGGTCCTCGGCATAGGTCCGGTCCCAGCGCAGGAACTCGTCCGGCGACCAGCCGCCGCCCTTGATCAGCAGCCTGCGCCCGTTGATCCGGTACTCGCGGGCGCCGTCGGCGTTCAGGGGAGCCCGGACGTCGCGGATCCCGAAGGTCTGGTGCGCCGTGTCCGAGGGGGTGTCGGATACGGACGCGGTCAGATCGAGGTCGTACAGGGGCTGCCCGCCCAGGCCGGCCGGCCACCACACCCGGGGCGAGGTCAGGTGCAGGCCGGGCACGTCCGCGGGGGTGAAGGCGACCGTCTTCGACTCGTGCGCGGCGAGCGGTACGGCCTTGCGGAGGGCGACCCCGGCGACGCTGCCGGTGACCTCGGCGATGACGGGCGCGTCGGAGTCGTTGCGGGCCTGCGCCTCGACGGTGAGGTCGGCGGTGGCCGGCGAGGGCAGGTCCAGGCGGGTCAGCACGTGTGCGTCACGCAGCGCGACCGGGCCGCCGCGACGGACCAGGACGTCGCGCACGATGCCCATGTTGGCGTCGGGCGGCGGCTGGAGCCAGTCGAGCCAGCCCATGGTGAGCTGCCGGGTCGGGTCATTGGGCAGGACGCGGAAGGCGACCGTGTTGGTGCCGGTGCGCACCAGCGCGGTGATGTCCAGTTCGTGACGGGTGTAGGCGCCGGCGACATCCGTCGCCGTGGCCACCCGGCGCCCGTTCACATAGACGTCCGCGGCCGAGATCACGCCGCTGAAGTCGAGGTAGGTGCGCTGGGTGGTGTCGGTGACCGTGAAGTCCGAGCGGTACCACCACGGGACCCGGAAGTCGGCCTCGGGGATCTGCCGCTGGTTGGCGGAGAAGAACGGGTCGGCGTACACACCGGCGGCGAGCAGCGCGGCGAGCACGGTCGAGCGGGGGCCCGCGGGGTACCAGCCGGCCGCCGGGTAGCCGGGGGAGGACACGGCCGCCGGGGAGTCGCCCACTTTCGCGGTCGACTGGATCGCGTAGCCGGACAACGGGGTGTGCGTGCCCGCCGCCGCGGGGACGCGGGTCACCTTCAGCTGGTGTCCCACCGCCGGAGACGGGTTCCGGGGCCCGGCCCAGGCGCCGACGGCGAGCGGGCAGAGCAGACCGAGGGCCACGGCGGAGGCGGCGAGGCGGTGTCGGGCGGCGGGGCGAGGGAACACGGCGTCTCCAGCCTCGTAAAGTTAGGAAACTTTACTAACTCGCGCCAAGCTAGGGTCCGTCGAGGGGTGTGTCAATCACCGCGTGGGCCGTGTCAATCGCGCTGGGCGCCGCGGGACTTGGGTGTCACGCGGCACGTCGCCGGGCTGGAGGACGGCAACCTGGTGGGCGCGGTGCGGCGGGGGGAGGGAAAAGCGGCAAACCACCTCTGCCCCGTGGCTCTCGACGGCGAGGGTGAGCTGAGGGACGTGTCCTCCGGCCGGCCGACGGTGCTGTCCCACCTCAAGTCGCTGATCGAGACCGGCAGTCCGCCGCCGCAGGAGCCCTGGCCGGCGCCGTGTCGCCGGGCCGGACCGGACCGGGGAGCGGACTGTCGGGGTCTGGCGGGGCCGGCCGCATCGGGCCGGCCCCGCATCCTCCCTTCCGAAGGACGCTTCGGTGCCGCTACGCCTTGGGCTTGCTCTTGGCCGCCGTACCGGCGCAGATCAGCCCGAGGAGCAAGGCCAGCGCGCCGATGACGACGTTGTTGATCACGACGCCGGCGTCCGGGCTGCTGCCGACGATCCACGGCGCGATGATCATCCAGATGCCCAGGGCGCACATGGCCCAGCTGAGCCCGTACATCCGCTCCGGTGCCCTGGTGAACCCCAGAGCCAGCAGCCCTATCGCGATGCCCATGATCAGGTTGTGGGTCATGAGCGCGGGCTGGCTGGTCGTGTAGTGGAGGATCCACGGTGACGCCGCGCAGTACAGACCGAGCAGGAACACCGGTCCGTCCACGAGTGCCACATCGCGACCGCCGAGCATGCGGGCGTAGCGTTCCCGCATTTCGGAGACATCAGGGTGGCTCGTTATGTCACCTCTGGTGTGCGAGACATCGGCCATGACTCGTCTCCTTCTTGACTTGCAGGCTGAACCGCGTCTGATGCGGTATGCGGTAAGAGCCGCTTATCTGCATTCTGCCCTTATTTCACCTTTATGTGTAGGGGGCGGGTCCATGCGGTCCGCATCGGTGGAACGGCGAACGACCGATCCGGGGTGCGCGCCGCGCGGCCCCGGGACGTCCGACACCTCCCCGACGGCGCCCGGCCCGTCAGCTGGGCGCCGCCGCCCGTTCCATGGCGCGGGCCCGGACCGACGACCGAGGTGCCCGGCGCCGTCCGCCCCCAACGCCACTCGGCCGCCTGTCAGTTGCGTCGGCCCGCCCTCGCGGATAGCCCTCGTGGACGGGCCTCGCGGACGCTCGCCCGCGTCGGCGCCGACATCTCCGCCCCGCCCGCAGGCCGAGAAGGTGCCACAACTGCCGCAGGCCGCACCGGACATGACTGGCCACCGTGCCCGGATCTCTCCGGTGCACGGGCGACCTGAGTCGCCGTCAGGTCTGTGGGGGAGGCGAGGCCCGGCGACCGGCGCCGGTGCGGTGGGAGACGGTGCAGCGCCTGGCGGAGCGGAACCCGATCGAGCACAGACCGGACCTCGCCTCTGTGTCGACGCGTACACCGGTGCCGACCAGCGGCGATGGTCGGCGGCGAGCCGAGGCCGCCCCGGTACGTCGCCGCTGCCGAACAGGGCGTGCAGGAGGCGCGTCGGCAGTCTCCGGTGCTGTCGGGCGGCCCGCGCGACTGTGGCCGCCAGTCACGTCTGTCAGGACCGCACGACGAGCCGCCTGCCGCGCGCTCGCGCTCTCCCGCGTTCAGGTCGTAGACAGTCGGCGAGGAACACCAGCCGGTCGGGCGCGGCGAACCCGGACCGGCTCACCCCGCGGTCGCGGACGAAGAGCGGTACCCCCCGGCGGGGGCCGTCCAGCGCGGCCGACGGCGGTGAGTGGTCGGGCAGACGCGGATCGGCGGTGAACGAGACGAAGGTCGCGTTCGTGCCCTGTGGCGCCGCGTGCCCCTGCCCCGCACCACCGCCGCCCGCCCGCTGGCACGGCCTGCGCGCACCCCGCGACGCCGTGTCCGCTCCCGTGGTGCCGGTGGCGCGGTCCGGTCAGGCCGGTCCCGCGGTGAGCGTGTTCAGGTGCGCTCGGCGGGATTCCGCCGTCTGGCCCTGGACCAGGAGGAACAGGGCCTCGCGGGCGAACCGTTGGGCGGGGGAGGCGAGCGACATCGCACGGCCGCCGCCGGCGACGACCGCCGCGGTGGTGGCCGTGCGCAGCATCTCGTATGCCTCGGCACGCACCGCCAGCCGCTCCTCCGGGCGCCCGTGCGACACGGGCCGGTCGGCGAGCGCGTACGCCCGGCCGCGGACCTCGGACAGCCGGGCCCGCAGCGGCGCCGCGGTGTCCTCGTCCAGCAGGGCGAGCGCCGCCTCGGCGATGCCGAACACCGCCGGGCTCGTGTTCAGCGTCTTCGGCCGGTCGGTCGCCGCCCACTGCGGGTACGGCATCCGCAGGGCCACCGCCTCGTCCGGCAGCCACAGGCCCGTGAGCTCCAGCGACACCGTGCGGGACGCGGTGAGCGCCGCCAGACGCATCGGTGGCGAGGCCCGCAGCCCGGCCTGCTCGCGCGCCTCGGTGAAGGCGAACAGCGCCTCGTCGGCGTGGGTCACCCCGGCCAGCAGCATGACGTCGTTGAGTCCCCACCCGGTGTACCAGGGGACCGTGCCCGCGAACCGCCAGCCGCCGCGTTCCCGCGTCACCCGTACCGGGGTGCGCGGATGCGCCCGCAGATGGGCGTAGGCCACCCCGGCCAGCAGCTCACCACGGGAGAGCGGGCCCAGCAGCCGCTCCCGCACCGGCCGTTCGCTCTTCGCCAGGGTGAGCACCGGAGTGTGGTGCTGGGTCTGCACGAACCACGTCGAGCAGCACGCCCCGGCCAGGATCTCCGCGGTTCGCCGGACGACGGCCGCGGGGGCCGCCGAGCCGCCGTACGCCACCGGCGCGCCCACTCCGAGCAGCCCCGCATTCTTGATCGCCTCGATGTGACCCGCGGGCACGCCCTCCTGGTCGACGCGTTCCGCCGCCGGGGCGAGCAACTCGTCAGCGAGGCGGCGGGCGCGGACGACGAGCGGATGCGCTGCGATGGTCATGGAAGAGATTTTGCCGATCCGGTGGAGCGGGGTGTCGATCCGGGGGTCTGCCGTGCGTGTAGCAGGTGACCGACACCCCACGGCGCCCCGGTGCCCGGGAGGATGTCATGAAGTGCGGGGCCGGGGGAGGGAGACACTCCTTGCGATCACGGCCCGGGGTGCCTTTCATGGTGGACCCATAATGGTCGTGCGGGCAGGGCCGTACGACGGCGGCCCGGTTGACTACAATCGCGTAGACGGTCTGCTGGACGGTGGACCGCAGACGGGCTGAGGGACGTTCCATGACCGACTCGAAGGACGAACGCCGGCCGGCCGGCGAGCTCGAAGCGAGCGTCATGGCCGCCCTGTGGGCCGCCGACGGGCCACAGACGCCCGGTGAGGTGCAGCGGAGCCTCGGCGCGGACCTGGCCCGCACCACGGTGACGACGATCCTGTCCCGGCTGCACGAGAAGGGCGTCGTGGACCGGCACCGCCAGGGCCGCGGCTACGCCTACGTCCCGGTCCAGGACGCGCAGGGCCTCACCGCCCGCCGTATGCACACCGAACTCGACCGCGACAGCGACCGGGAGACGGTGCTGGCCCGCTTCGTCGCCCAGCTCAGCCCGGACGACGAACGTGTCCTGCGCGACCTGCTCGAACCCGGTGAGCGATGACCGCGCTGCTCCTGCTTCCGCTGCTGCTGCCGTTCGCCATGCCGGCGCTCGCCCGGCGCGTCCTCGATCGGCTCGCGCCCGCCGCGGCACTCTGGGCGATCACCGTCACTGCGGTCGTCCTCGCCGGTTGTTCCCTGGCCGCGCTCGGCGCGTTCGTCCTGACCGGGCTGCTCAAGCTGCCCGTCTTCGCCGCGCTGGGCGAGCTGGTCCACCCCCTGCGCACCGCCTCCGACCTCCTCGTCGTGCCGCTCGCCGCGACCTCGGTCGGCGTGCTCGCCGTGTGCGCGTGGACGCTCGTACGCTCGGTGCTGCGCCAGCTGCGCGCCTTCCGGACCGCGCGCACCGAGGCCGGACGCCGGCCGGCCGCGGGCGACCTGTGCGTGGTCGACTCGCCACGGCCGGACGCCTACGCGCTGCCCGGCCGACCGCACCGCATCGTCGTCACGACCGCCATGCTGCGCAGCCTGGACGCCGCCGAACGCGAGGCGCTGTTCGCCCACGAACGGGCGCACAACGAGGCCGGCCACCACTTCTTCCTCGCCGCCGCCGAACTGGCCGCGCACTGCCACCCCGCGTTGCGTCCGGTCCGCGAGACCATCCGGCTCGCGGCGGAACGGGCCGCCGACGAGGCGGCGGCCGGTGCCGTCGGTGACCGGCGGCTGACCGCCCGCGCCATCGCCCGGGCCGCCCTCGCCGGCCAGAGCGTCCGCTCCGCCCGTCCGGACTTCGCACCCGCCGCGACCACCGGACCCGTGCCCCGGCGCGTCCAGGCCCTCCTGTCCGCCCCGCACGTCCCGCGCCGGGCCATCCCCTGGATCGCCGTCCTGCTGGTCTCCTGCGCCGCCGTTTCCAGCGTCGCCGCGGGGACCGGAATGATCGACTTCCACCATCGGGTGGAGGTCGCTCAGGGCGACGAGACCCGCTGACCCGACCCCGGCCCCGGCCCCGACCCCGACCCCGGCCCCGGCTCCCCCTCCGGTTCCGGGCCGACCTCAAGTCTCCGACCGGCTGCCGAGGATGGCTGGTGTCCACCAGGTTTTACGCATAACCTCGGCCCCCGCCCACCCCACCGAGAGGCCCCGATGAGACGCGTCGCCCTGGTCACCCTCGTCGTCGACGACTACGACGAGGCGATCGCCTTCTACACCCGGGCCCTCGGCTTCCGGCTCGTCGAGGACACTCCCCGGCCCGACGGCTCACGCTGGGTCGTCGTCGCGCCGGGCCCGGAGCAGCACGGCACCGGGCTGCTGCTGGCCCGCGCGAAGGACGCGGCGCAGCGCGCCCGGATCGGGGACCAGACCGGCGGCCGGGTCGGCTTCTTCCTGCACACCGACGACTTCGCCCGCGACCACGCCCGGATGCGCGCCGCCGACGTGACCTTCCTGGAGGAGCCGCGGCACGAGCCGTACGGCACTGTCGCCGTCTTCCAGGACCGGTACGGCAATCGCTGGGACCTGCTCCAGCCCGCCGTCCGACCCGGCCCGCCGGAACCGCATCGCCTGCCCGAGGACACATCCGCGTGACCGCGCCCGGCATCGACGAGCGCGGGGCGCTCATCGAGGACGTGGTCCTGCCGGGTCATGCCGCCGTGCTGGGCAGCAGTCCCCGCACATAGGCGGCCTGCCCGACGTGCTGGAGGTCGTCCGACAGCACGCTGACCAGTCGGACGCCCAGGGTGACGGGCGGGTCCCAGCGCTCGTCCACGACCCGTTCGAGGTCCTTGGCGGGCAGTTCGCGCAGCAAGTCGAGGGTCTGCTCGTGCACGGCGTCGTAGTACCCGGTCAGCAGGTCGGCCGAGTCGACCCGGACCTTGGCGACCTTCGCCGCGCTGTGGCCGTAGCCGGTGTCACGGCGCGGCAGATCCAGGCCGAATCGCTTCTCCCAGCCCTGGGCCAGCCACACCTGGTCTAGGTCGAAGGCGTCGGCGACATGGTCGTCCTGGATTCGGGTGAGGTGCCAGACCAGCCAGGCGACCGAGTTGGCGTCCGCGCCCGGACGGCCGTTCAGCTCGTCCGGTCCGAGGCCGTCGAGGGCGGCATGGACTTCTTCTCGGATACGGCCGTAGCCGTCGATGAGGATGTCCCGGGCATGCATACGTCCACCATCGCGCATCGCCCGCCGTCCTGCGCCTGGAACCCGGCTTCCGTGGAAGCCCGGCGGTATCCGCTGCGGCGGACGGACCCGGGTCGACGGCTCGTATGAGCGCGGTGGAGAAGGCCCGGACGCCTGTTGCTGGTCGTCCGGTGTCCGCCGCCGCACGCGGTCCCGATGCAGACCGGCGTTCCGGTGTTCCGGCGTTCGCGCTTCGCGGTCCCCGGACCATGGGGCCGACCCGCCCCACCGCCAGGTGAACGTGTGCTGAGGGAAAGGACGGTGACGATCAGTCAGGTGACGGTTCCGCGCTGTTGCCCGATGGTCCGTCTCTCTCCTCCCGTGAGCGGGCCCGCCGTCGCGAACCCCGCCGTGCCGCGTGTCGTGGGGAGCGGGCACGGGTCCGCGGCGGGCGGGCGCGGTCAGCAGGGGCGCGGGCGTCGTCAGCAGGGGTGGGCGCCGTCCTGGGGTGGTGCCAGGTCTCCCGTCTCCAGCAGGGTCATCAGCGCCCGGGCCGCCGGGCTGGTGGCTCGCTCGGGCGGCAGCAGCGCGACCGTCTCGTACTCCGTCTCGCCGGTGCCCTTCAGCGGGAGCGCGGTGAGCGAGGGCCGCTTGTGCCGGAAGTGGCGGGGTACGGCGGCGATCCCCAGGTTCTGGTCGACCAGGTCCAGCAGACTGTGTACGTCGTTGACCTCCAGCGAGACCGCACGGCGGACCCCCGCCGCGGCGAACACGCCGTCGGTGGTGCGGCGCGGCCCCCAGTCCGGGTGGAAGTCGACGAAGACCTCGCCGCCGACGTCGGCCGGGACCAGTGCCGCCCCGGCCGTGGCCAGCCGGTGGCTGGGATGGCACAGCACGGTCATCGGCTCGCTGGTCAGCGCCGCCGAGCGCAACTGGTCCGTGTCGTCCTGGGTGCGGTAGGCGAAGGCCAGGTCGAGCCGGCCGGCCGCGACGTCCTCGGCCAGCGCGCCCGAGCCCGCCTGTCGCAGCAGGATCTCCACGTCCGGGTGGCGCCGCCGGAACGCGGCCAGCAGTCCCGGCACATCCACCCCGGCGATGCACTGCTCGGTGCCCAGCGCCAGCGTCCCGCGCAGCACGCCCTGCACGGCCGCGACCGCCTCGTGCGCGGACCGCACCTGGGCGAGGATCCGTTCCGCCTCGGCCAAGAGCGCGCGCCCCGCCTCCGTCAGCGTCACCCGGCGGGTGGTGCGCACGAACAGCGGAGCCCGCAGCTCGCGCTCCAGTGCCCGGATCGACGCCGAAAGACCGGACTGGGACACCATCAGCCGCTCCGCGGCCCGGGTGAAGTGCTGGTCCTCGGCGACCGCGACGAAATGCTGGAGGTGACGCAGTTCCATGATTGAGAAGCCTAACCGCTGAATTCCATCGGATTCTCCTGTTGGACCACTGCCCGTGGGCCGGGGAAGAGTGGGAGCGACCGTGTGCCAACCCCTCTGGAGTCGCGTTGTACACCGCACACCCCGACCGCTACGCCGACATGCCCTACCGGCGTACCGGACGCAGCGGCCTGAAGCTCCCCGCCCTGTCCCTCGGTCTGTGGCACAACTTCGGCCCCGACCGTCCGGTACAGACCCAGCGCGCCATCCTGCGCCGCGCCTTCGATCTCGGGGTCACCCACTTCGATCTGGCCAACAACTACGGCCCGCCGGCCGGCGCCGCCGAGTCCGCCCTCGGGGAGGCCCTGACGGCGGATTTCAGGGCGTACCGTGACGAACTCGTCATCTCCACCAAGGCCGGCTATCTGATGTGGCCCGGCCCGTACGGCGAGTGGGGTTCGCGCAAGTATCTGCTCTCCTCGCTCGACCAGAGCCTTGCGCGGATGGGCCTGGAGTACGTCGACGTCTTCTACTCGCACCGCCACGACCCGGAGACTCCCCTGGAGGAGACGATGGGCGCGCTGCACTCCGCGGTCCAGCAGGGCAAGGCCCTGTACGTGGGTGTCTCCAACTACTCGGCCGAGCAGACCCGCGAGGCCGCCCGCATCCTGGGCGAGCTGGGCACCCCGCTGCTCATCCACCAGCCGCGGTACTCGATGCTCGACCGCCGCCCCGAGGACGAGGGACTGCTGGACGCCCTGGACGAGCTGGAGGTCGGCTCGATCGTCTACTCCCCGCTGGCGCAGGGCCTGCTCACCGCCCGTTACCTCGACGGCATCCCCGAGGGCTCGCGGGCGGCGAGCGACAGTTTCCTGGCGGAATCGGTGACGCCGGAGCTGGTCGGCAAGCTGCGCGCCCTCGACGAGATCGCCAAGGGCCGCGGTCAGACCCTGGCCCAGCTCGCCCTCGCCTGGGTGCTGCGCGGCGGCCGGGTGACTTCCGCGCTCGTCGGCGCGAGCAGCCCGCAGCAGATCGAGGACAGCGTCGCCACCGTCCGCAACCTGGACTTCGACGCGGACGAGCTGGCCCGGATCGACGCGATCGTCACCGCGTAGGGACATCCCGGAGCCGGCGCCCGCCGCCGTGCGGCACCCATCGCCATACGGTGCCCACCGCCGTGCGGCGCCGGCCACCGGGCCGTCAGGCCACGGCGGGCACGCGGTCCAGGAAGCCCAGGGCCCGGGTGGTCCGGCCCTCCTCGTCCAGCATGACCACGTCGGAGTCGGCTCGGTTCATGACGGCGGCACCGCGTCGGCGGGCGCATTCCGGCCATGTGTGAGCGCGGAATATGCCAGGAGAGTGGCCGGAATGCCATGGTGACAGTGTTTCAGTAGTGAAGATACTCGTACGTCAGGGGCACTTCACCGCATACGAGCCGCACGGAGAGCGAGGACCAGCCGGCACGGACGCGAGGCGACGGGTAGGTGATCGTGCACGACGAATTCCTGTGCCATGTCACGGCGTACGGGGCGTGCGACGGACAGCGCATCGGCGTACCGCTGGGCACCTACCGTGCGCCCACCCTGGCCCTCGCCCTGTGGTGGCTGCGTGACCGGGCGTTCTGGATCGCCGAACGCCTCGATCCGAGCCCCGAGAACCCGAACTTCCCGCGCGGCGCCCTCGTCCCGGTGGCGGAGAACGTGCCGGACGTGCCCGGCGTGCTCCGCGCCTGGTGTGCCGACGACGTCCAACAGGAGCTGGTGGCCGACGAGTTGGCGGGCGGGCGGCTGGTGCGGATCGCCGCGAGTGACGACACCACGGAGTACGAACTGCTCGCCGAGTCCGTCGACGCCCTGCGGATGCAGCGCACCCTCCCGGCCCTCGTCCTGCCCGTCGCCTGACACGCGACAGCGACCGCCGGCCACGTTCCTGCCACGCCTCGACCTGACGGTCGTACATGTCGGGGCGGGGAATCGGAGAATTCCGGGCATGGCGGAGCGGGTGCTCCCCTCTTCGGCGCCCGAACCGGTCCCGAACCGGTCCCGAATCGGTCCCGGACGGGCGGCACGGCCCACTGATGAGGCGCGCCCGCGCACCCCGGCCGTGCCGTGCCGTGCCGGTTTCCGGCTCCGCGGCCGCGCACCGGCCCGGGCCCGCCGGGGCGCGGAAGCGGGCGGTGCGCGATGACCGGCTCCGGATTCCGGCCCACCCATGTCGTCCCCCAGCCCGGGCTCTCCGCCTGGCAGATGCCCGACCCCACCCGACCCCACCCGGCCACGCCACCGACCGTGAGCACCCGGACCACCCGCCGCCCGGTGCCATGAACCGACCCGTGTCGTGGCACGGACGGCGACACCCGAGTCGGACGGGACCGGTCGGCGCGGACCCCCGCTCGGTCGGCCCGCGTCACCGCCTCCACCCGCGGCGCACCCGCCCGGCCTGGCCCCGCTGCCGTACCGGACGGGCCAGCAGTCCGCCGAGGAACCCGGCGGCCAGCCCCCACAGCGCCGCGAGGGCGACCGTCGGCCACGGTTCGGGGCGCAGCAGCAGCTCGCCGGACAGCCCGCCGCTCAGGTCACCGATGCCCAGCACGGACAGGCCGTAGTGCGCCGAGATTCGGCCGACGAGACAGATCATCGACACCGCCGCCGCGAGCGCCACGCCGAAGTACAGCGCGTGCCGCCAGGCCGGTGTGCGGGCCGGTGACCGTGCCGCCGTCAAGAACGCGGCGGCCGGCACCAGCACCACGGCGGCGACCAGCAACCACCACGCCCTGCCGTCGTGCTCGGCGAGGGTGCGCAGGTTCAGCATGGAGACGTCCGGGGTGCGCAGCACCTCGTCCAGGATGTGCGGCAGGGGCAGCCCGAAC
This sequence comes from Streptomyces sp. NPDC004752, assembly GCF_053601275.1. Lineage (NCBI taxonomy): Bacteria > Bacillati > Actinomycetota > Actinomycetes > Kitasatosporales > Streptomycetaceae > Streptomyces > Streptomyces sp. NPDC004752. Next base: position 24,130 of record NZ_JBSGBN010000027.1, read on the forward strand.
GGGCCGTCCACCCGGCCGTGCCAGGTTGCTCCGAGACCGAGGGTCAGCGCGAGCCAGGCCAGGTTCGGCAGTCCCAGCAGGAGCACCGCGAAGGTCTGCGCGGCGTGCCCGCGCGTGGCCGCCGTCACCAACGCGGCCAGCGCACCCAGCACGACGTACGCGAGCAGCAGCGTGACGGCGGCGGACGTGGCAGGTCGTGCCGCCTCCTGGAATCGCAACAGCCGGCCGGGCAGCGGCGGCGCGTACGACACCAGCAGCGCCAGCATCAGCACCCCGGCCAGCCACAGCAGCCCGAACAGCACCGTCAGCGGCACGTCCGTGGTGAACCCGAGCGTCGGCGCCGCGCCGAACAGGCCGGTGAGTTCGTTGAGTGTGCCGTTGCGGAGGTCGACGGCGAAGGTGTGGCGGGCGGCCAGGGCCAGGCCGACCAGCGCGAGCAGCCACAGCACCGCGACCCGGGCGGCCCACCCGGCCAGCTCCCCGGCGTCGGCGACCGCCCGGTGCCGCAGCGGACGCAGGAACGCCGCGGCGATCACGAGCACCCCGACCAGGGTGACCGACAGCGGGATCACCGCCAGCCCCGCCCGGGTCTGCGCGAACACCCCAGCGTTCCCGGACAGCTCGACCGTGCCGCCGACCGCCGTCACCACGGTGGCCACGACGATCCGGGCGAACGCGCCGCCCCCGAGCCCCGCGGCCCCGGCCGCCCACAGGCCGAGCGCGGCCACCCCCAGCATGGCGGCGAGCCCCGCCAGCACCGCGGCCACGGCCTGGGGCCAGCCGTGGCGGCGGACGGCCCGGTCGGCGAGGGTGGTGGGGCTCACGCTGCCACGCTAAGCAGCGCCGGGGCCGCCCGCCCCTTCACAGGTCCGTCCGCGTTGTTGGTTTCGCTGTCACCGACGACGACACAAGTCGGGAACCGAGGGCATGATCGTCAGGTTTCGGTGTCGAGGCGGACGTGATCGATGCCCTCGTCAAGGAAGGTGATCAAGTCCTGGGCTTCGGCGCGGACGGCTTCTTGTTCCAGGGCGGTGAGGGGGCGGAGAGGACTGATACGAAGGTGCTGGTCGTGCACGGTCCAGGTGGCGGTGACGCGTCCGTCGACAAGGACCGTGCGGTGCCCTGCGACGGACAGACCGAGGTGGGGGGCGTCGATGATGCGGCCGCGGTCGTGGTAGCCGAGGATGGCATTGTCGAAGGCCGGTAGGAACCGGACGGGGGCCGGAGTGTCGGGGTGGGGGCGGGGTGCGTCGGGCAGATCGAGCAGTTCGCGGCCGCGTTCGTCGCGGAAGACGACGAGTCCTTCCCGGGCGGCTTTGATGGCGGTGGGAAGCCCGGCGAGGCCGCACCAGGCGCGTAGGTCCGCACCGGCGGCGGGCCCGTAGGCGGCGAGATAGCGGCGCAGCAGTTGCTGTCCGACGGGATCGCCGTCCCCGGCGGGCAGGGGGTCGATGTCCCGTTCCAGCCAGGTGGCCAACGGCAGATTGCGTACGCCGGCCCTCTGGTGCCAGAGGCCGCGGGGCGGGAGTTGGGCCATGGGGATGAGGGCCGCGACCAGCAGCTCGCCCAGGACACGGTGCGGTGGGCTGGGCCAGCGGTCTTCGAGGGCCTGTACGAGCTCGCGCATGGTGCGGGGCTGCTGGTCGGCCATGGCCGCACGGCCGGCGGCGGCGACCTCGTCCAGGTCGATGCCGGCCAGTTCGCGCCGGTAGGTGCCCAGCACTCGCCGGCGCAGCATGGCGTCATGGCGGGCTCGCCAGGCGAGCGCGTCGTCGGAGGTGACGAGGTGGACGGTGCGGCGCATCAGGTGGGTACGCACCATGGTGCGGCCGGTCAGAGCATCGTCCAGTTGCTCGGGCTTGAAGTCGGCAAGGCGGGACCACAGCCCGATGAACGGTTCCTGGGGCTCTTGCGCCTGCAGTCCGCACAAGTGGGCCACCGCCTCGGGCACGGATGTGTCGGTGCGCGTGAGCAGGTGCTGGCGGGCGAGGGTGGCGCGGTTGAGGGCGCGGCTGTCGAGGACGGTCGGCGCAGGCATGTCGGTCGGCCGGTTCAGCCGTTGTAGGGGGCGGTGACGTCCAGCACCCAGGTGACCCCGAAGCGGTCGGTGAGCATGCCGTACAGCGGCGCCCACGGCGCGGGTTCCAGCGGACGCACGATGGTCGAGCCGTCGGCGAGCCTGTCCCACAGGGCGCTGATCTCCTCGGCGTCGTCACCGCGTACGGAGACGAAGAACGGGTTCTCGCCCTGGTTCCAGGGCAGCTGCGAGGGCACGTCGTAGGCCATGACGTGGAAGCCGTTGGCGCCGGCCACCTCGCCCCACATCACCCAGTCCGCCTCGCTCTCGTTCTGCACGGCGCCCGCGTCCTTGTAGGTGACCGCGACAGTACGTCCGCCGAAGACGGACCGGTAGAAGTCCAGCGCCTCACGTGCGGTGCCCCGGAAGTTCAGGTGGGTGGTGGTCGTGACGGACATGCCCTGTTCCTTGCCTAGATGTGACGAGTACGCCGCCGACCGTCCAAGCCCTGGTGGTGGCGGCTGCCGTGACCTGGAGCGATGCCTCCCGAACGGCTCGTGTGCCACCATGGCGGAGGTAGCGGACAGGTTGTGTCCTGTACTGCGGTGAAAATGGCTCGCATGCACAAGACCTCCTCCCGGCTGCTCATGCTGCTCTCACTGCTTCAGGCGCACCGTGACTGGTCCGGCGAGGCTCTCGCCGAGCGTCTCGACATCAGCTCGCGCACCGTGCGCCGTGACATCGACCGCCTGCGCGAACTCGGCTACCTGATCACGACCGTCAAGGGACCGGCCGGCGGCTACCGCCTGGAGGCCGGCGCCCACATGCCACCCATGCTGTTCGACGACGGGCAGGCGGTCGCGCTGGCCGTCGCGCTGCAGACCGCAGCCACCGGAACCACCGTCGCCGAAGACGCCACCCGCGCCCTGGCCACGCTCCGCCAGGTCATGCCACCCCGCCTGCGCCACCGCATCGACCTGCTGCGCATCACCGCCGTCGAGCCGCCCGCGGCCCGCGACACTCCGCAGGCCGACATCCAGGTCCTGGTGGACCTGAGCCGTGCCATCCACGCCCGCGAGGAACTGCGCTTCGACTACACCCCGGGCCCGGGCACCTCGGCCGATATGCTCCGCCGCGTACAACCCCACCACCTGGTCACCTGGCATCATCGCTGGTACCTCGTGTCCTGGGACCTCGACCGCGAGGACTGGCGCATCTTCCGCGTCGACCGCATCCGGCCCCGCACACCCACCGGCCCCCGCTTCGCCCCGCGCGAACTCCCCGGCGGCACCGTCTCCACCTTCATCACCAGCCGATTCCGCGGCAACGACGGCACCACCACCGACTGGCCCTGCCGGGGCGAAGTCATCCTCCATCTTCCGGCCGCCGACGTCGCGCCCTTCGCCCAGGACGGAATCGTCGAGGAGCTCGGCCCCCACCACTGCCGACTCACCCTCGGCTCCTGGTCATGGGCCGGACTGGCCACCGTCATCGGCCGCTTCGACACCGATATCGAAGTCATCGGACCACCCCAACTGGCCACGGCATTCACTGACCTGGCCGCCCGCTACGCCCGCGCCGCACGCACCACAGGACCAGCGACCGGTCCGACGCGTTTCCCGGTGGGGTGAAATCGGGCCCGTCCCGGACCGGATACCCTCCAGGTGTCCCGGAGTGCCGTCACGATGTCCGCTGTGCGCGGTCGGCGAACGCGCGACCGGGACTGCGGGGCCCCGCTCGGGGTACGAGCACGGGTGCGGCAGTGACCGGCCGGATCGGCCGCCGAGGAAGACACAGATGTTCGAGCACCTGGACGGGGCAGTGATATCGACTGGTTTCGACGTGCCCGTGGAACCGCTTCGGCGGGCGGCGCACTACACCGGCGAGCCGGGCTGCATCGCCGCGGCACGGTCCTTCGCCGTGCTCTTCCTCCAACAGCTCAGAACCGCCTGGCGGACCACCATCGACGACCGTACCGACGAGGAACTGCTCCTGGTGGTCAGTGAGTTGGTCACCAACGCCGAACGGCACAGCAACGGCCCGTACATCCTGGAGCTGGAGGGCACCGACGCGGCGGTCGCCGTCTCCGTCTACGACAGCAGCGTGGCACTGCCCAGCCGCTATCCGCGTGACCCCGAACGCGTCGGACGGCACGGCCTGGAGATCGTGCACGCGCTGGCCGCCGAGGTGACCGCAGAGCGTGTACCCGTCGGCAAGCGGGTACGCGCCCTGCTCACCCTCGCCCGCTGAGCCCGCGAGTCCGCCTTGTCCGCTGAGCCCGTTTGTCCGCTGAGCCCGCAAGGCCACCGGGGCCGCGAGACCACCGGAGCCGCGAGTCCGCCGAGGACGTCGCGCGCGTGAGTCCGGCGGGCGGGGCCCCGCCCGCCGGGCCGGGCCGGGCCCGTCGTCGGTCCCGCGGTCCCGGTCTCAGGCGCAGCCGAGTTCGCCCAGCATGCCCCGGCGCAGACGCGCGATGACCCGCTTGATCAGGCGCGAGACATGCATCTGCGAGCAGCCGAGCCGCTCGCCGATCTCCGCCTGGGTGGCCTCCTCCACGAACCGCAGATGCAGGATCTGCCGGTCCCGCTCGCCGAGGTCGACGATCAGCGGGGCCAGGGAGTGGAAGTCCTCGATGAGCCGCAGTCCCTCCTCCTCGACGCCGATGAAGTCGGCGAGGACCGCCTCGCCGTCCTCCGGACCGTCGCCGGTGAGCGCCGCGTCCAGCGACGCGGAGTTGTACCCGTTGGCGGCCAGCTGGCCCTCTACCACCTCGTCAGCGGAGATGTTCATCAGCACGGCCAACTCCGCGGCCGTCGGCTCGCGGTCCAGCCGACTGGACAACTCCTCACGTGCCTTCGCCAGTTCGACCCGCAGCTCCTGCAACCGCCGCGGCACGTGCACCGCCCAGGTCGTGTCGCGGAAGAAGCGCTTGATCTCCCCGACGATGTAAGGGACCGCGAACGAGGTGAACTCCACCTCGCGGGACAGCTCGAACCGGTCGATCGCCTTGATCAGACCGATCATCCCGGTCTGGACGATGTCCTCCATGTCGTCGCCGCGGCCCCGGAACCGGCCGGCCGCGAACCGCACCAGCGACATGTTCATCTCGATGAGCGTGTTGCGCGCGTACTGGTGTTCCGGCGTGCCCTCGGCCAGTTCGGTAAGGCGTTGGAAGAACCGCCGTGACAGTTCCCGCGCGTCACGCGGCGCGACCGACGCCGGGTCCTCGATCCCCGGCAGTGACCACTCGCCTGCTCCGTCCTCGGCGGTCTTCTCGACGACTGCTTCCGACCGGATCCCGGCGGTGTCCATTGCCCTCTCCCCACGAAAGTCACGGTTCGTTGTTTGGATCCGCGGCCCGTGTGCCGCGACCGCGGTCCCAGTGCCCTGTCGTGCCGGCTCCGCTACCCGCGAACCGGCGAGCCATGTCTCAGTTCGCGGTTCGCCTACCCGGGGTGAACCGGGGCATGTCCCTGTACGACGGCGTGGCGTGAATTGGGCGGTGGCCCCCCGGCGCACCGCGGTTGCCCGGCGGCGCGGCCCTCGCGGATGCGGCACGGCAGTCCGCGCCAGTCGGCCGGGGCCGGCGCCCGGTCACCGACCGCGACCTCGCCGAAGTTCGGTGACTCGGTCAACTCGCGGTAGTCCGTGGTCGTTTCTGACTCCGGGGACGAGCCGTCGACTCAGTGGGGCGGCCAGGTCCCGGCGCTCGTGGCACCGCCGCGTCCGCTCGAAGAACTCCTGTGCGCCGCCCGCCACATGGTGGGTCGTGACCAGGGCGAGGCATCCGCCGGGGCGCAGCGCCCGAGCCGCCTTCACCACGCGCAGCGCCGGGTCGATCCAGTGGAACGCGGTCGCGCACACCACCGCGTCGAACGGCTCGGCCGACAGTTCCCACCGCTCGAAATCGGCCACTACGACCTTCACCGACGGGTGTGCCGGCAGCTGCCGCCGGGCGACGGCGTTGCCGCCCGGCCTATCGACACGGGCGAGCGCCGGGCCCGGTTCCACGGCGGTGATCCGGCAGCCCGACCCGGCCAGGTCGATGGTGAGCTTGCCCGTCCCCGTGCCGATCTCCAGCCCCCGGTTGCCCGGCCCGATGCCCGCCTGCCGGGCGAGCCCGCCACCAGGGACCGCGGACAGCGGGGCCACGCCCGCCCGTACAGCTCGGCGGCCTCGTCGAACGTGTCTCGCAGCACGGTCCTCCGACTCCTTCCCGCCACGATTCCACTCAGGGCGCAACGCCGGACCCTTCCCGGATCGCCCGGGATCCCTAGGCTGACCGGATGAGCAGCCACATGCCGAACGATGCCCGTGTCGTCTCCCTGTCTCCTCGGGCAGACCGCCCCGGAACCCCGGCCCCCGCGCCCGGCGAACCCCTGTGGCGCGACCTGGTCGGGGACGTACTGCGCCGCGAACGTCAGGCGCAGGAGCGCACGCTCAGGGATGTCGCCGACGCCGCCCGGATCTCCGTGCCGTACCTGTCCGAGGTCGAACGCGGGCGCAAGGAAGCCTCCTCCGAGGTCCTCGCGGCGGCGGCCCGGGCCCTCGGGCTGGGCCTCGGCGACCTACTGTCCCAGGCCCAGGACGAACTGGCCCGGCAGGCCGCCGTCGGCCGCCGTCCGTCCGCCGCGCCCGCCCGGGGGTTGTGCCTGGCCGCTTGACAGGCGGGGCCAGGTCGTCACCCCGGCGTGCCGCTCGCGCGGTTGCCGGAAGAACGCCCGGACGTCACCGGCCGGCAGGCCCGGCTCCTCCCTCGCGGCGAAGCGGCGGCGTGGTGTCCGGTTCCGGGGAGCGGACCCGCACGACGTGCGTGGTCGCACCGTCGATGGTGACCGATGTGACGGATGTGACCGATGTGACGGATGTTCTCGCCGGGCCAGGACGTCCTGATCCGGATGATCCGGATGCAGAACCGGCCTCGCGGCCGGGCCCGGGTCTCTGGACCATTCGTCAAGGCGCCGATGAGTTTCGTGGCGCCGGACGGTCGGTACTGGCGACCGTGTTCCATGCCCCGGGAGGTACCCATGACCGCCGACGGACTCACCAACTGTCTCTGGTTCGACGGGCAGGCCGAGGCGGCCGCCCACCACTACGTCTCGATCTTCAAGAACTCCGGCATCGGCCGGATCACCCGCTACAACGACGCCGGTCCGGGCCCGGCCGGCTCCGTGCTCACCGTCGAGTTCACGGCGGGCGGCCAGAAGTTCGTCGCCCTCAACGGCGGCCCGGAGTTCACCTTCAACGAGTCGATCTCCTTCCAGATCCTCTGCGCGGACCAGGAGGAGGTCGACCACTACTGGACCAGGCTCACCGAGAACGGCGGCACGCCCGGCCCCTGCGGCTGGCTCAAGGACAAGTTCGGCGTCTCCTGGCAGGTGATCCCGGAGGGGCTCATCGACATGCTGTGCGACGCCGAACCGGAGAAGGCGGCCCGCACCACCCGGGCCATCCACACGATGGGCAAGCTGGACATCGCCGAGCTGCGGAAGGCGTACGCGGGCGAGTAGCCGCCCGCCGGGCCGGTGGCCACGCACCGGCGCCCTCGAACCCGTGCCCGGTCCACGACGGCCAGCGCGATCGCCCGCGCGCGGCGCAGCATGCCGGGGGAGTGGACCGGGCACGATCAGGCGCGGCCGGGGCTCAGACCCGGTCGGCCGCGATCAGCAGGTACCGGAAGCTGCCGTTGCGGTACTGATGTCGTCGGCGCCGTTCTGCTCGAACTCGAAGTGCACCCGGCCGCGGCCGGTGCGCAGCTGAAGCCGCCGGTTCACCCGGTGGGTGCCGCCCCTGACATCCACCCAGGGCAGCGTCTTCAGCAGCCAGCGCGAGGTGATGGCCTGCATCTGCGGTTCGGACTTGGTGATCGTGGCGAGCTGCCGGGCCGCCCGGGTGCCGAGACTGGTGAGCTGCCGCTCGGCCGAGGGATCGGGATCGGGTTCGTCGACGGCGGAACCGGTGGCGCTGTCCGGTGTGGACACTTTCCCTCCCGCAGGATGAACAGGGGTGACCGGATCGGTCGTTGAGGTGCGAGTTGGCCGTGTGCTCGATCCAGCCGAACAGCTGCGGCGACGGCCGGGGATGGCGCGAAGGGGGCGCTTCCGGGCCTCGGATGAGCAAACCCGTCGGCTGCGGCACACGGCGCGAGGCGGATCGGCCGCGCGCCGCCCGGCCGCCTCCGCGCCCGGTGACCGCGGCGCGTTTGGGCTCAGGAGAAGTCGTTGACCAGCACCGCCGCCCCGTCGAAGCGCCCGGACTTGAGGTCTCTGAGCGCCTGCGGGGCACGCGACAGCGGATAGGGGTGGGTCGTCGCACGGATGCCGTGCCGCGCGGCCAGGTCCAGGAACTCCCGTCCGTCCGCACGGGTGTTGGAGGTGACGCTGCGCAGTTCCTTCTCGTAGAACAGGTCGGTCTCGTAACGCAGCGCCGGCACATCGCTGAGATGGATGCCCGCGACGGACAGCACACCGCCCCGGTCGAGCGCCCGCAGCGCGACCGGCACCAGATCGCCGACCGGGGCGAACAGGACGGCGGAGTCCAGGGGTTCGGGCGGCGCGTCGTACGCGTCGCGCGCCGAGGCGGCACCCAGGTCGAGGGCGAGCCGCCGGGCCGGCGCGCCGCGGGTCAGCACGTGCACGGTGGCCCCCTGGGCGAGCGCCACCTGGGCACACAGATGCGCGCTGCCCCCGAAGCCGTACAGCCCGAGCCGGCCGCCCGGCGGCAGCGCGGCCCGCCGCAGCGCGCGGTAGCCGATGATGCCGGCGCACAGCAGCGGAGCCAGCGCCACGTCCTGCACGGCGTCCGGCAGCCGGTAGGCGAACGCGGCCGGCACGGTCGTGTACTGCGCGTAACCGCCGTCGGCGTCCCAGCCGGTGTACTCCGAGCGCCGGCACAGGTTCTCCGCGCCCCGCCGGCAGTAGGCGCAGCTGCCGTCGGTGCGCCGCAGCCAGGCCACGCCGACCCGATCGCCCACGGCGAAGCCCTCGACGGCCGCGCCCGCCCCGGCGACCTCGCCCACCACCTCGTGCCCGGGTGTCACCCCGGCCCGGTGCACCGGCAGGTCCCCCTCGGCGACATGCAGGTCCGTGCGGCACACCCCGCAGACACGCACCCGCACCAGCAGCTCGTCGTCCCCGAAGACCGGCACCGGCCGCTCCACGAGCCGGAGGGGCTCCCCCTCCACCGGCCCCGGAACGGTCACCGACCACGCCCGCATCGTCCCTGCCGCCGTCGAGTCCGTCATGCCGTGCCCCGTCCCGTCGCAGCCCACCGTCCCCCGCCCGCCGCTTCCAGTCTCGGGCAGCTCCGCCCGTTCGGCGCGCGGGCCCCGGCCGGGATGGCTAGCGTGGAACCGCTGGAAACGCGGACAGTGCGTCACACGTGAGAGGGCCGGTCCATGGCCGTACCACCCGAGGGAACCCCTTGTTGGGCCGATGCGATGTTCAACGATGTCGAGGGCGCCAAGACCTTCTACGGCGACGTCCTCGGCTGGACCTTCGGCGAGGCGTCGCCGGAGTACGGCGACTACACCCAGGCATACGCGAACGGCAAGGCGGTGGCGGCCGTCGTACCGCCCATGCCCGGCCAGGACGCCCCCTCGCAGTGGTGTCTGTACTTCGCCTCGGCCGACGCCGCCGCGAGCGCCGCCCGGATCCGCGACAACGGCGGCGAGGTCCTGATGGAGCCGATGCAGGTCGGCACCTTCGGCACCGTGTGCCTGGCCCGCGAGCCCAGCGGCGCCCTGTTCGGCGTGTGGCAGCCGGGCAGCCACGAGGGATTTGCGGCCACGGCCGTGCCCGGCGCCTACTGCTGGGCCGAGGTCTTCACCCGCGAACCCGAGAAGACGGACGCGTTCTTCTCCGCGGTCTTCTCCTACCGGGCCAAGCGGATCGAGGACGACGCCGTCGACTTCCGGGTGTTCGACCTGGGCGGGACGACCGTGCTCGGCCGCATGAAGATGACGGACGACTTCCCGCCCGAAGTGCCCTCGTACATCAACGTCTACTTCAACGTCGCCGACTGCGACGCGGCCGTGGCCACGGCCGCCGAGCTGGGCGGCATCCTCCGCTTCGGGCCCATGAGCAGCCCGTTCGGTCGGTTCGCGGCGATCACCGACCCGCAGGGCGCGAACTTCTCGGTGATCGACACCGCCACCACCCAGGGCGAGATGCCGCCCGTCAGGGACGTCTGACCGGCCCCGGACGGACGGCGCGCACGGCCATGGCATGATCGTGCCCATGCGTGAACGTGTGGTGGCCGCGTGCGACGGGGCTTCGAAGGGAAACCCCGGCCCGGCGGGCTGGGCCTGGGTGGTGTCCGACGAAACGGAGGCGCCCGCCCGCTGGGCGGCGGGACCGCTCGGCAGGGCCACCAACAACGTCGCCGAACTGACCGCTCTGGAACGGCTGCTGGCGGCGACCGACCCCGGGCTGCCGCTGGAGGTCCGGATGGACTCGCAGTACGCGATGAAGGCCGTCACCACCTGGCTGCCCGGCTGGAAACGCAACGGCTGGCGGACGGCGGCCGGCAAGCCCGTGGCCAACCAGGACCTGGTGGTGCGCATCGACGAGCTGCTCGAAGGCCGCTCCGTCGAGTTCCGCTACGTCCCCGCCCACCAGGTCGACGGCGACCCGCTGAACGACTTCGCCGACCGGGCGGCCAGCCAGGCGGCCTCCGCCCAGGAACCGGCGGGCAGCGCCCTCGGCTCGCCCAAGCCGCCGCCGTCGCCCGACACCCCGGCGTCCGCGGGGCCCCGGCGCAAGGCACCCCGCCGGACCGGCGGCGGCTCCTCCGCGCGCACCATCAAGGCCAAGTTCCCCGGCCGCTGTGTGTGCGGCCGCCCCTACGCGGCCGGCGAGCCCATCGCCAAGAACGCCCAGGGCTGGGGCCACCCGGAATGCCGTACCGCCGAGGCATGACCGGACGCGCGCCGCACTCCCGGTGTGGTGCAGGGGGGTGTAGGTCCGGTGTGGCGCAAGGGAGCGTAGGGGCTCAGGTCCCGGCTGCCGGAACACGTCGAGCGACCTGTGCCCCAACACGGGGCGCACGGACTGGAGTCGGCGCGTGCCGTCGGGCACCGCCCGGTCCGCTCGAGCGACGGGGTCGCGCGCCTACGGGACCTGACCACCTCGCACTGCGCCGGATCGTCGAACAGCCCGGCGTGACCACCGTGATCCCGGGCGCCCGCACACCCGACCGGCCCGCCCGCGCCCACGCGGCCGAACCGCCGTCCGTCCCGGTCCGCGCAGGGCCACGCCGCGATCCGGGACCTGCACGACCACCGGATCACGACCACCGGATGAAGGCCCAGGTGGAGGACCTGGAGGACCGCTGGTAGGGGCATCCGCCGTTTGAACGACCGGCGCGGCGGTTACCCGCATCGCATGACGCAGGCGGGCAGCCGGACGGGGCGCGACGAGACCGACGAGGAACGGGCCGACCGGATGTGGAGCGAACTCATCCAGGAGGTCCGCGTCGCCCAGACGGGCGTGCAGATCCTGTTCGGCTTCCTGCTCACCGTCGTCTTCAGCGCCAAGTACGACCACCTGGCCCCCGCCGACCGGGTCATCTACATCGTCACCGTCGTGCTCGGCGCCTGCTCCACCGGCGCCCTCATCGGACCGGTCTCGCTGCACCGCCTGGTCTCGGGGCGACGCGTGAAACCCCGGGCGGTGCACTGGGCGTCCCGGCTCACCTTCGTCGGCCTGTTCCTGCTGCTGGCCACCATGGCCGCCTCGCTGCTGCTGATCCTCCGGGTGGCCACGAAGGACCCCGCTGTGGCGTGGCTGGTGGCCGTGGTGGTGGTCTGGTACGTCCTGTGCTGGTATCTGGTGCCGTTGTGGGTGCGCCGCCGTCACACCACGCGCTGAGCCGGGGCTCGATGCCGTCACCCCGCAGCGAGGATCTCGGCCAGGATGTCGTCGACCGGCACCACCTCCCGCCCCGGCGGCACGGCCTCGCGAGTCTCCCGCAGGAACGCGGCGATCGTCGGCGCCCACGCGAACACCACCGCCTGATGCCGGCCGCCGTCGGGCTTGAGATCGCCGAGGAGGTCGATGCGCAGCTCCTGCCACACCCCGGTGGCCACCGGCCGCAGCCGTACGTCGCCCACGCCCACCGGCCCGCGCAGGCCCTCGGCGAGCATCTCGCGGTCCAGCCGCCACCGGGCCAGGACATGACCGTCGTGCCCGAACACCGCCGTGACGGCGAACGGGTCGCCGACGTCGTAGGTCAGATGGGCGAGCACGGGAAAACGGTCCGTGCCGCCCGCCCGGAGCTGCACCACCAGGGTCTTGTGCACACAGGGTTTCACGTCAGGGCCTCCCAGGACGGTCGACGTAGCGCCCTCCAGTACCCCTGTGGAGCGCGAGTTGCTCAGTCGCCGGCCCGATTTCCCGGTGGCCCGCGCAGCGCGTCGGGACAGCTGCCGCTCGGCCTCCCGGCGCACCGTGACCGGCCCGCCCGCGGTCCGCCAACTCGGCCTGCGGGTACGGGCCTTCACCCAGCCGGTGGAGCAGCGCGGTGCGCGCCGCACGGGCGGTTCGGGCGCGGGGGCGAGGATCGGGGCGCGCAGCGCGGTGGGTTCTCGGCGGCTTCGAGGGCCTTGGTCGACCGGATGCCCTGCGCCTCGGCGGCGTTCGCGACGGCGCCGCCGCGCTCCGAGGCGGCGCCGGAGCGGGAGAGGTAGGAGGACCGCCGGGCGTCGGCAGCTGGCAGCCCGACCTCCCGGCCCGGGGCGAGCGCCGCGAAGTGCGGGACGAACCCGGAGGGGGCGACAGGGGTGAGAGGCGACAGGGGCGCGGGGACGGCGCGGACTCGGCGGACGTCCCGGCCGGGGCGATCAGCAGGGGCACAGAGAACTCTCCCGACGGCGTGGCACGATGGGCCTGCCCCGGACGGCACGGGCGCGGAACGGCAGCCCGTATCGATCCGCTGACGCTGCTGTGCCGGGCTGCCGCGGCGAGGTCGTCTTCGGGCGGCCGCTCAGTTCTTCGGCACCCGGAACGTGCGCAGGAAGGTGTCGAGGGCGGACCGGCTGTCCGCGGAGTCCCAGGCGCCGTCCGCGGTCGTGAACCGCAGCGAGTAGCCGCGGTGGCCGCCGATCAGGAAGCCCCGGCCGAAGGTGCGCAGCCGTTCGCTTCCGGTGCCCGAGAGCCACTCCATGTCGGCGGCCTCGTACCCCTGGTACGTGGTCGCCCGGATGGTGCCGATCCGCCGGAAGCCGCCGAGCCGCTCCAGGCCGGGCTGGACGTCGTCCCGCCAGACGGCGACCGGGTCCGGGCCGAGACGCTCGCTGTAGGTGACGGACAGGGTGCGCGGGTCGGATCCGCCCGGACCGTAGGTGACACGGTACGAGAGGTCGCCCCCGCGCGCGGTGCGCAGCCGCTTCCAGCCGTCGGGCAGCGCCACGGTGAAGCCCTCCGGGGCGGTGTGACCGCGGTAGCCGTTCGGCAGGCGGTCCCCGCCGGGGGCGGCCGGCGCGGTGGCCGAGGCGGTCGGGGAGGGAGCCGAAGCGGTCGGGGAGGGAGCCGAAGCGGTCGGGGAGGGGGTGGGCGCGGCCGGGGGCGAGGAGTCGGTCGGAGTGGCCGCGGCGGACGTCCGGGGCGGTGGTGCGGACGCGGCGGATTCGCTGCCGGGCAGGCCCCGGGTCGCGTACAGGACGGCCCCGGACACGGTCACGACGGCCAGCGCGGTTCCCGCGGCCACGGTCCGTCCGCCCCAGCCACGGCCGACCCGCGGCCGGGACCCGGAACCGGTCGGCGGACCGTCCCCCGAGTCCTCGGCGAGCACACGGGTCAGGGCCTCGCGGACCAGGGACCGCGACAGCCGCTCCTGGGACTCCTTGCGCAGCAGCCCGTGCACCGCCGGGGTCAGCGGGCCGGCGCGCAGCGGTGTAAGCGGCGGCAGTCGGTCCACGCCCCGGAGCGTGGCCTCGGGCCCGCCCCGGTCGCGGAACGGCGGCCGGCCCTCGGTCATGGTGTAGAGGATGGCGCCGAGCGCCCACAGGTCGGCGGCCGGGCCGATCCGCTGGTCGCGAGCCTGCTCGGGGGAGGCGTACGACGGCGCGGTGACCCGCGGGGCGAGGGTGGCGCCCGCCCAGCCGAACCCCGTGACCACGACCGGGCCCTCGTCGCGGACGAAGACCTGGCCGGGACTGAGTTCGCCGTGGGTGACGCCCTCGCGGTGCGCGGCCTCCAGCACGTCGAGCAGTTCCAGGCCGATCCGGGCCGCCCGCGGGTGGGCGAGCGCGCCCTGCCGGGCGAGGAACTCGTCCAGCGGCGTGCCGTCGATCCACTCGGCGACCGTCCACAGCGCGCCCGCCTCCTCGACCGCGTCGAGGACCGTGGCGACCCGGCCGGGGCGGAGCCGCGTCATGACCTCCGAGCTGCGCAGCACGCGGGCGGCGGTCCGCCGCCCGGTCTCCCGCGTCCTGCCCGCCGGGAGCTCCACCCGGGTCACCAGACGGGGCCGCCCCGTCTCCGCGTCCTCCGCGTACCAGCAGACACGGTTGGTCCCGCGCTGGACGACCTCCAGGAGCCGGTACCGTCCGGCCACCCACTCGTGCGCGCGGACGTGTGTCTTGGCCATGGCCATCCCTCGCTGAACCCCTGCGCCGTCTTTTCCAGGAGTACGCGGGGCGCGACACGGAGTGTTCAAAGAAGCGGCAACTCCGGGACGATTCCCGCCTTTTGTTCAACCTGTCGGCGTGGCCCGGGTCTTCGGGAGAACGGAGGGTCAGCGAGGGCTGTCCCGCAGGCGGACGGCGGACGGCGGACGGCGGACGGCGGACGGCGGACGGCGGCTGGCGGCAGGTGACGTGGTGCCGGGCTGCCCGTCAGCGCAGCTCGAACCGCTCCGTCCAGGCCATGACCTCCCCGGGCGTCGCGTTGCCCCCGCACACCACCAGCCCGAGCCGCGCGCCGCCGCCCACTCGCTCCAGCACCCGACGGGCCGCGGGCAGCAGACAACCGGCGGCCGGTTCCGCCCACACCTTCGCGTGCTCGGCGAGGTCGAGACAGCCCCGCACGGCCTCCCGGTCGGGGACCACGAGGACCTCCTCGACCAGCGCGGCGACATGGTCGTAGGTCAACTGGGACACGGACGGGGCGCTCAGCGTGGTGACCACCGACGACAGTGCGACCGGCACCGGCCCGCCCGCGGCCAGCGCCTCGGACATGGCCTGGGCGCCCTCCGTCTCCACGCCCCACACCCGCACGCCCGGCCGCCGGGCGCGCAGCGCCGCGGCCACCCCGGCGATCAGTCCTCCGCCGCCGACACTGACGATCACGTCGGTCAGCTCGTCGGCGTCGTCCGTGAACTCCAGCCCGACCGTGCCCTGCGCGGCGATCACGAGGGGGTCGTCGAACGGGTGGACCAGGGTCAGCCCCTCGTCCCGCAACTGCTTGACCAGCGCGAACGCGCTGTCCATGCCGTCGGTCAGCCGCACCGTCGCCCCGGCCTCCTGCGCGATCGCGATCGAGCGCGCGGGCGCTGTTTCCGGCATGACGACCGTGGCCTTCACCTCAAGGGCGGCGGCCATCACCGCGAGGGCGACGCCGTGGTTGCCGCCGCTGACCGCGACCGCTCCGGCCGTACGCTCGGCCTCGCTCAGCGACAGCAGCTTCGCCGTGGCGCCGCGCGCCTTGAACGAGCCGGTGCGCTGGAGCAGTTCGAGCTTCGCGGTGACCGGGGCGCCGAGCAGCGCGGACAGGCCGGGACTCGGCACGGTCGGGGTGCGTACGAGGTGCCCGGCGATGCTGCGCGCCGCGGCTTCGATGTCCGGGATGCCGATCAAGGCTGTCACCCTTTCCGGCGCGGTTGAGGGTGAGGAACACCGCGCCGACAGGCACCCTCGCCCGGGGACACCGGGCAGGTCAACTCCGTTTGAACCGATCAAGGCCCAGCAGGAGCCCGGCAGGCCGCGCAACGCGCAACGCACAGCGCGGGGGAGGCGGCGACGGGTTCGCCGGGTACGCGGGAGGCGGCGGGCCGGGGTCCGCGAGCGGCCGGGGTGGGGGAGGGGGAAGGGGCGCCGGGTCGTCATCGGTCATCTCCACGGTCATCTCCACCCCGAAGTCCCGGGCGAGTCCGGCCAGTCCGTCGGCGTACCGCTGCCCGATCGCCCGGAGTCTCCAGGTGGCGTCCCGGCGGTACGGCTCGGCCGGCAGCAACCCGGACGGCCCGCGGGCGCAGCCGGGCCGGTTCCACGCTCAGCGCGCCGCCGTTCAGCCGGACGCCCGGGGCGGTCGGCTGGTTGGAGAAGACGAAGTCGGCGTGGCTCCCGGCCTGGGCGGCGCGCGATGGTTGCCGCGGGTCGCTCAGCGACGCACCACCGACGGGGCGATGTCCTCGGTGCGCTCGAAGACCGCCTTGGCCCGCTTCGGATTCGCCTGCTTCCCGCAGAACGCCGACTCCAGCGTGCCCGCCATCGTGTTGAGCACCTCGGTGTTGTTGGAGGTGTTGGCGAGCGCGGTGACGCTGCGTCGGCCGTCCTTGCTGGTGAAGGCGTAGGTGTAGTAGCCCTGGACGACGCCGGTGTGGCCATGGACCGAGACGCCGCAGGACAGGTCGCGGCGGCGCAGCCCGAGGCCGTACGCCGTCGTGCTGTTCACCTTCGTGAAGCGCTCCATCTCCGCGAGCGCGGCGGGCGAGAGGAGCTTGCCGCCCGCGAGCGCGGACAGGAAGGTGTTGAGGTCCCGAGGGGTGGAGATGATGGCGCCCGCGCTCTGCGCCCAGGAGACGGTCTGCTCGGTCGAGTCGATCAGGGCCGCCCCGGCCGTGTCGGGGGTGAGGTAGCCACGGGCGTAGCGGCCCGGGATCTTGACGTCGGGGTGCACATAGGAGGTGTCGCTCAGCTTCAGCGGCTTGAAGACGCGGTTCTCGTACGCGGCGCGCACCGACTGCCCGGTGAGCTTCTCGATCAGCATCCCGGCCACCACGAAGTTGGTGTTCGAGTAGGAGTAGGCGGCGCCCGGCGCGTTGGTGCGCCCCTTCTTCAGGGAGAGGTTCACCAACTGGCGGTAGGTGTAGACCTTGTTGCGCACCGACTCGAAGCCGGAGACGGTCTGCGCGAACAGGTCGTTGGTGTAGTCGTACAGGCCGCTGCGGTGGCTCAGCAGGTGCCGCACCGTGATCCGGTCGTCGGGCAGCAGGCCGGGCAGGTAGCGGTTGACGGACGCGTCGAGGTCCAGCTTGCGCTCGTCCACCAGTTGCAGCAGCACGACGGCCGAGAAGGTCTTGGTGACACTGCCGACGCGGAAGCGGTCGGTGGCGGCGATGGCCCGCTGGGTGCCCCGGTCGGCGAAGCCCTGCGCCGCCGAGTACACGGATCCGTGGTCGTCGATCCGGGCCATGGCGCCGGGGGCGCCCTGCGTCACCGCCGAGCGGAGCACGTTGCGCAGTGCCGCGGTGTCCGGGGCCGGCAGTGCGGCCGCCGCCTCGGCGCGGACCTGGCCGGGCGCGGCCTGCGCGGGCACGCCGAGCAGCGACAGGGTCACCGCTCCGAGTACCGCGCCTTGGCCCACCGTTGCTGAGATCATCCGGTTCTCCACTCCCATCTGTGATGATTCGGCGTGACATCGCCCGGGTGCGGGCGAGGCAACCTTCTCTCGCGCCGTCACGTCAGCGCGGCTGACACACAGCAGGTGGGCCGCCGTTCACCCGGTGGCGGTTTCCTCCGACGGCTGGGCAGGAGGCGGCCCGCCGGGCCGACCTGGTCCGATGGCGGACGGGCCTTGTTCATCGGTGTGAAGGTGGAAAGTGACCGGCGACGAAATCAGCGGTGTGCTGACCGATCCGCGCTGCCGGATACGCGTCGGCCCCCCGTGTACCGCTCACGGAGCGCACGATCAGGAGGGTGCTCGCCTCGACGGCCGAGCCGACGCCGGTCCTGCTCGTTGCCGCGGGCGATGACGGCGCGCCGGTCCTCGGCCTCGGGATGGCGGTCCACGGCGACATCGACCGCGCCGAGGGGGACGTTCGCTACTCGCCCTTGCCGGACTGGCGGGACATGACCCTGGCCGAACGGGCCGCCCAGGTCACGGGATGGCCACGCGGGTCGGCGCATGTGTCGTCGGTGCCACCGTCGGCCCGTTCAAGGGCCGGCCCGAAGAGGATCCGGCCGCCGCGGCCGTACGCCAGGAAGTGAACGCATTCATCAGCGCCAACGGGCTGTTCGACGCCGTCACCGACTTCGACCGCGTCCTGCGCAGCCCATACGTCGTGGCTGGGCGCACGCCCCCGCCTCCCCTCGGGGGCGTGTTGCCGTGGGTCAGCGCAGGGTTTGCGCCCAGTCGGCGGGGACCCGGCCGGCGGGGCCGGGGACCGGCTGGTCGGTCGGGTGGGCGGTGGGCGGTGCCAGTTCGGGACCGCTCTCGTACAGCTCGCCGGCGGCGTAGTTCCAGAACCATTCCTCGCCCGGCTCGAAACTGCGGATCACCGGGTGGCGGTGGCCGCGTAGTGCGCGGTGGCGTGCTTCGCGGGCGAGTCGTCGCAGCAGCCGATGTGCCCGCACTGCGCGCAGCGCCGGAGGTGGAACCACCACCCGCCGGCCTCGTCGCACTCCACGCAGCCGGTGCCGCTGGGCGGGACGGCGGGATCGATCACGGTGTCGGTCATGCCTCCTCCTCGGGTGTCTCGGCGGGTGTCTCGGTGGTCAGCGGGAGCAGGACCTGGAAGCGGGTGTCGCCGGGCACCGACTCGACCCGGAGGGTGCCGTGGTGCTTGTTGACGACGATCCGCCAGGAGATGTCCAGGCCGAGCCCGGTGCCCTCGCCGACCGGCTTGGTCGTGAAGAAGGGATCGAAGATACGGTCGCGGATCTCCGGCGCCACACCGGGCCCGGTGTCGCGGAACTCGACCAGGATCCGCTCGTGGTCCGCCGCCGTGCGGACCGTCAACGTGCCTTCGCCGCCCGCACTGTTGATGGCGGCGACCGCGTTGTCGATCAGGTTGGTCCACACCTGGTTCAGCTCCGCCGGATAGGCGGGCACGGGCGGCAGCGTACGGTCGTACTCCTTGACGACCCCGATCCGTGGGCCGATCTTCCCGGACAGCATCGTCAGTGTGCTGTCGAGGAGCTCGTGCACGTCCACCACCCGGTAGGGCGCCCGGTCCAGCTGCGAGTACTGCTTGGCCGCGTCGACCAGGTGCGAGATACGCGTGGTGGAGTCCTCGATCTCGTTCAGCAACAGCTCGGTCTCGACGGTGTAGTTGAGCCAGCCGATCGCATGCGGCAGGATCTCCTCGCCGACCGCCGCCCCGACCTGCTCCAGCCAGTCGACATCGAGCCCCGCCTGCACAAAGGTGGGCGCGAGCTGCCAGCCGTCGCCGATGCCGTGGTCGTCGAGCCAGTCGGTGACGGCGTCCTCCCGGTCGGCGGCCTCCAGCGGGCTGAGCGCGGGCGCCTTGGCGACCCGTTCGGCGGTGCGTTCCTGGATCTCGACCAGATCCGCCAACGCCTCCCGGGAGAACGGGCCTTCGGCGATCACCGCCAGCTTGTGCCGCATCTTCGCCACCCGCTCGCGCAGGGTCGCGGTGGCCCGCACGGCGGCCGCCGCCGGGTTGTTCAGCTCGTGTGTGAGACCGGCCGACAACGAGCCCAGCGCCAGCAGCCGTTCACGCTGTCCGACGGCCGCCTGCGTGCTCTTCGAACCGAAGAACAGTCCCTCCAGCAGATGCACCGCCATCGGGAACCACTCGCCCATGATGTCCGCGAACGTGTCGGCGGGCAGCACGAAGAACCGGGTCGGCTCGGTGACCCGCATCGAGTTGTTGTACGCCTGCCGCACCCGGTCGCCCAGGTATGCCTGCATGGCGCCCGCGTACACCCCGCGCTGCGAGGTCCGGGTGACCTCTATGTCGTCGCCGGCCACCCGGCGGGACAGCACCACGGTGCCCTCGATCATGACGTAGAAACAGGTGGCGGGCTCGCCCTCGGTGTACACCGGGCCGGGCTCGAACAGCTCCACCCGCCCCTCGCAGCACAACCGGCCGAGCTGCTCGGGTTCGAGTTTCTCGAACAGGAACAGCGAACCGATCTCCTCGGGGCTGCACGGCATCAGCCGACCGCTCATGACTGCTCCAGATACCGGTGGACGAGCATCACGGCCATGGCCCCCTCGCCGACGGCCGACGCGACGCGCTTGGCGGACTCGGCTCGGGCGTCGCCCGCCACGAACACGCCGGGAACGCTGGTCTCCAGGTGATACGGCGGCCGGTCCAGCTCCCAGCCGGCCGGGGGCCGACCGTCGGCCGTCAGATCGGGCCCGGCCAGGATGAACCCGCGCGCGTCGCGCAGCACCGTGCCGTCCAGCCAGTCGGTGAGCGGGGCCGCGCCGATGAACACGAACATCCACTGGGCGTCGACGCGTTCCGTCTCCCCGGTCGCCGAGTCGCGCAGCGTCAGCTGCTCCAGCCGGTCCGTGCCGTGCGCGGCCTCCACGACGGTGTGGGAGCGCACGAAGATGTTGGGCGCCTCGTCGAGCTGCTGGATCAGATAGTGCGACATGGACGCCGACAGGTCCGGGCCGCGCACCAGCAGCGTCACCGACTTGGCGCCCCGGGCCAGGTACATCGCGGCCTGGCCCGCCGAGTTGGCGCCGCCCACGATGTACACGTCGTGCCCCTGGCAGGAGGCGGCCTCGGTCAGCGCGGAGCCGTAGAACACCCCGCAGCCGGTCAGGCCGTCGCAGCCGTCCGCGGTCAGCTGCCGGTACTGCACTCCGGTCGCCAGGATCACACTGTGCGCCGCCACCGCGGTGCCGTCCGCGAACCGCACCACCCGGGCCGCCCCGCTGACCTCCAGGCCGGTCACCTCGCGCGCGGTGAGGATCTCGGCACCGAACTTGGCGGCCTGCCGCCGGGCCCGGTCGGTGAGCTGCCCGCCGGAGACGCCGTCCGGGAAGCCCAGGTAGTTCTCGATCCGAGAGCTCTGGCCTGCCTGCCCGCCGGTCGCCGACCGCTCCACCAGTACCGTGCGCAGCCCCTCCGAGGCCCCGTACACGGCCGCGCCGAGCCCGGCCGGTCCGCCGCCGATGACGACGAGGTCGTAGAAGTCGGCCGTCGGGGTCGTCGCGAGGCCCACCTTCGCCGCCAGCTCGGGCGCCTCCGGTTCGACCAGCACCGTGCCGTCCGGGGTGATCACCAGCGGGAGCCGCTGCCCGTCCTGCCCGGCCGCGGCCAGCAGCCGTCCGCCCTCCGGCTCGTCGACCGAGTACCAGCGGTACGGCACCTGGTTGCGGGCCAGGAACTCCCGTACGTCCGAGGACCGGGCCGACCAGCGGTGGCCCACGACCTTGGTGCTGGGCACGGGCCGGTGGTCGCTGGTGCGCCACGCCTCCAGCAGGTCGTCGAGGACCGGGTAGAGCTTCTCCTCCGGCGGGTCCCACGGTTTGAGCAGATAGTGGTCGAGGTCCACGACGTTGATCGCGTCGATCGCCGCGTTCGTGTCCGCGTACGCGGTCAGCAGCACCCGCCGCGCGCCCGGGTACACGTCCAGGGCCTGTTCCAGGAACTCGATGCCGTTCATCTGCGGCATCCGGTAGTCGGCCAGGATCACGGCGACGAGGTCGCCGCGCAGCTTCAGTTCCCGCAGCGCGTCCAGCGCGGACTCCCCGGACTCGGCGCGCACGATCCGGTACGACTGGCCGTAGCGGCGCCGCAGATCCCGGGCGACGGCACGGGACACCCCCGGGTCGTCGTCCACGGTCATAATTACACCTACGGTTGATTGTGAAGGAGACATAGTGCGACCGTAAGGGGCAGGGGAGGGCCATGGCGACGGTAATTGGGGCGCGGACGGCGCGGTAGTACCTGCGGGTGTCCAAGGGCAAGGGGAAGACCGCTCGCAGCATCACCGACCAGCACCGGGACAACATCGTGGCCGAGGCCGACCACGGCCCGTGGACGTGGGGTGAGCCGTACAGGGACACCGGCAGTGCCAGCAAGTACGCGACCAAGACCCGCGACGACTTCGAGAAGCTGCTGGCCGACCTGACGTCCGGCGCGTTCGGCGACCCGGGCGACGTCCTCGTCCTGTGGGAGGTCAGCCGACTCGCCCGCGAGACCGGTCAGGGCGTGGCCCTGGTCGACGCGGCGGAGGCGGGCGGCTACCTCATCCACGTGACCAGCCTGGACCGCACCTTCAACCCGCGCAACTACGGCGACCGGCACTCCTTGATCAGCGGCATCAACGACGCGGAGAAGGAGGCCCGGCTGCTCCTCGCCCGCGCATGCTGCGGGTACGACATCAGGACTTCGATGGGCAATATCAGACGACGCTCTTCACGGATGGGCTTGCCCGGCTGGTTGCTCACGAAGTCGATCATCTGGAGGGGGTGCTGTACGTCGCGCGGATGGCTCCTGGTACCGACACGATCGCGGTCGCCGAATACAGAGGGACCGGCCAGAGGTGGCAGTACGGGAAGGGCCAGCAGGTGTGAGACCCGAGCAGGGGGAACGAGATTCCTCTGTCTTCGGTGCCCAGCGGCTACGTCGAGGTGGGAAATGGTGTTGGTCGGCACGGCTCGTGCAGTTAGCGTGCGGCTGCGGCCAGAAAGAAGAGCGGCAAGCTCGCAGCGGAGACCTTCAACGCGTGGTCCCAGCGCATCTGGGACTTCATCTTGGAGGCAGAGGGGGCCAAGCTCTCGGACCAGGCGATGACGTGGATCTACGAGGCCGATCTGATCAAGACGGCTGTCGCGTTCGAGAAGCTGAATGCTCGACTGCATCGTGACTGCAGTGAACATGCCGGAGCCGACATCAACCTGACCAGGCCCCACTAGATCTGTCCGTACTGCCAGCCGACCGCGACTGTCAGCCGATCGCGAGGGCGGCCGATGCGTCGATGAGGGCGAGTTGGCCCGGGTTGGCTCTCCGGGTCCGGGCCTGTTCCACGAAACTGCCCAGCTCCGCGCGGACGGTGGCCGAGTCGATGCGCTTGATCGCGGGCAGCGCGGCCTCGACGATCTGACAGGCGTCGTCGAGACGGCCGACACCGGCCAGGGCTATCGCCTGCCGAACCGCGAAGCGTGCCTGGGAGTTGCTGTCCGCCGGGACGGCCGGTCGACGCAGGCGCTCGGAGGCGAAAAGGTCGGCGGCCAGCTCAAAGCGACGGAGGCTGAGCATGCAGGACGCCTCGATGAGCCGAGGGTTGCCGTTCTCGATGCGCGGGCCCCAGCGAGGGGTCCGGTCGCCGATGGCCTCGGCGGCGTGGCTTCTGAACCGCTCCAGTGCCTCCCGGCAGGCCCCCGCATCGCCACGGCGCGCATGCCCCTGGGCCGCGCGCCGCGCGGCGTGCGCGCGGATCACCGGATTGGCCGCCGGGTGCCCGGCCGCCTGATCAGCGAATCCGATCGCCGCATCGGTGTCACCGCGGTGCTGGGCGATGAACGCCTTGCGGACCAGGGCATACGCGGCCACCGTTTCATCCCCGCCCTGTGCGCCCCAGCGGACCGCGAGATCTGTCCAGCGCAACGCCCCCGCGGGATTTCCCGCCTCTTGTGCCATCCACCCCGTGTATTCGGCGAACCTCGAGGCCAGCAGCCAGATCTCGGCACGCTCCTCGCCAACGGCGTGCGGACCGGCATCCGTCAGGATCCGCATGATCGACTTCATCGAAGCGGTGACGAACCTCGGTCCGGTGGATCTGCCGATGTCCTTCAGCTCCCACAGGACCCGCTCGTATCCGGCGACCACGGGGCCGGCCTCGACGACGCCCTCGGCCCGGGCGCCGCGGCGGCCGACCCCGGCCAGCTCGACGAGTTCCCCGTCGGTGCCGAAGGCCGCATCGCATGCCGCCGCCACAGCAGGCGTCGGGTTGCGCAACCCGCTCTCCAGATTGCAGATCTGCCCTTCGGACACGTTCGCACGCCGGGCGAACTCGCGCACGCTCCACCCCCGACGTGCCCGGAGTGTGGCCAGGACAACGCCGAAGTCGCCCGGCGGCAGACGCGTGCTGGTCCATCTCCCTGCCGAGACCGTCCCTGCCGCGCTGTCCGCCGGGTCCATACCGGCCAGCCTACGGAGCCTTGCGGCTGCTATTCAATCCCCGGCGAATAGCCACCGAGCGTTGTATTCCACCCCTAGGGTGAGCATGATCCCTGACGTCAAGGCGTGCCAGAGAGGGGGCAATTGTGCCGCGCATCTTCGTCAGCTTTCGCAAACCGGACTCCCGGTGGATGCGAGACCGCGTCTACCACGCGCTGTCCGACCGCTTAGGTGCCAACGAGATCTTCAAGTCGGGCCAGTCGATTCCACCCGGGTCCGATTTCGCCGAGATCCTGCGGCGGCAAGCCGCCGAGTGCGAGCTCATGTGCGTACTGATCGGGCCAGGGTGGCTCGACGCGCGAGGCGAGGACGGTGTGCGGCTCCTGGACCGGGCTCATGACTGGGTCCGCCTGGAGATCGCGACAGCTCTGCGGGCGGGAAACCGCGTCGTCCCGGTCCTTCTGGGTGACGCGACGATGCTGCCCGACGCCTCGGCGCTGCCGGCCGAGATCGCGGAGCTGGCGCGCCTGCAGTTCCTCCGCGTTCCGGAGACCCATCTGCCGGACGGGCTAGAGCACTTGGGCGACGCCGTGACCGCTCTCCTGTCCGATACTGATACCGACCCCGCTATCGAACCCGGGCACGGCACGGCGCCAGCCGCCGATCCGGAGCCGTCAGTGACCATGACGGCCCACGTGTCCGGCGGTGGCAGCGCCTACCAGGCGGCCCGTGATCAGACGATCAGGCTGGCGTGAGGGGCGGACGATGGATCATCCCGGAGCAGACGGTGCTCATCGGATCGGGCCGTATGCGCTGCTCGGAAGGCAGAGCACGGTCGGCGGGGGCGAAGTCTTCACGGCCCGCACGGACGATGGGCGACTCGTCACGGTCACGGTCGTGGGGCCCGAACTCGCCGCGGACCCGGGGTTCCGGGACCGGTTCCGAGTCGCTGTGGAGGCGGCACGGACACTGTCCGGTGCCTTCCTCGTACCGGTGGTGGATGCCGACGCCGACGCAACGGTTCCTTGGCTGGCGACCGAGTTCACCGCCGGACTGCCGCTCCGGCAGGCGGTGGACCGGCACGGCCCACTGTCCGAACCGGCTCTGCGGGTACTCGCCGACGGCCTCGCCCGGGCGCTGGCCGCACTCCACGCGGCCGGGACGGTCCACGGCGAGGTGAGCCCGGACTCGGTGCTGCTGACCATGGACGGGCCCCGCATCACCGCCCTGGGGATCGTGGGAGCCACCGGCAGTCCGGCACCCTCACCGACGAACGAAATGTTCGACCTCGGGTCGACCGTGCTGTTCGCAGCTTCCGGAGGCGAGCCGGACACGGGCGCCCTGCCCGTGTCGCTGCGCGAGGTGATCGGCGGCTGCCTGTACCCGGAACCGCCGGACCGTCCCACCGCGGAGCAACTCGTCGACTACCTGAGGCGTCAGGACCTGCCGGCCCTGAAGGGCACTTGGCTGCCGCCGGCGGTGACCGCCGACATGGCCGCCGCGGCTGCGGTGGTGGGGTCGGCGTCCGCCCAGGGCGGCGGCCAGGGCCTGATTCCTCCACCGCCGGTGATCGCTGCCGGGACGGGTGTCAGCCGCCGGAAGCTGATCATCGGTCTGGCCGGGGGCGCCGCCGTACTAGGCGGAGCCGCTGCGGCACTCGCCTTTTCCGGCGACTCGTCGCCGGCACCCGACGGCCGGGCCGGCGGGCCCGGGTCCACCGCGCGGCCGGCTTCTCCGTCAGGCGGGCGATCCACGTCCGGCCCCTCGGCGTCGCCGTCCTCGACGGACGGACCGGAACCGGTCGTTCTGGCCGGACCCGACGCCGTCAAAACATGGTCGGAAGCCGGAAAGAACGCCCCCACCTGCCTGGAAGCGTCTGACAAGGTGGTCATGGTGGTCACGGACACGGCCACGTCCTTCCTGGACGCCGCAACCGGGAAATCCGTGTTCGATCCCCTGAACACGACCAACGCGTTCCGCACGGACAGCTTCAAGTACCCGACGGCGTACGCGGACGGAGTGTTCTACCTGCTCTGCGACACACCGAGTCAGTCAGGCGTGCTGGCGGCGTTCGACACCGTCGGCGGGAAGGCGAAGTGGGCGACCAACCTTTCCGCCTACGACCCCGGCGGCGCCACGCTTGTGTCGATGTACCCGAGCAACTATGTGGCAGTCGCGGGGAACACGGTCTATGTGTGCGGGCAGGTGCGTCAGCTCGACGGGAAGTTCTCGACCGGGTCTCCGACCACCGGCTACATCCGTGCGTTCAACGCCGCGACCGGCAAGATGCTGTGGCAGGTCAAGGGCACGGACATCAACAACGTGCTCGTGCCGCCCTCCGGTTCTCACCTGCTGGCCACCTCGGCCGTTCCGGGCAAGAAGCCCGGCCGCGTCCAGATGATCGACGTCGGCAGGAAAGGCGCCCGCGGCTGGAAGGTGTCCGTTCCGGACGCCGCGTACTACTTCAGCACCGGCTGGCCGCTGACGTGCTACGCCGCAGGGCTGTTCCTGTTCGCCGGCGGCAACGGCGACACGCTGTTCGCCGTCGACGCGGCCACGGGTAGCGAGAAGTGGCATCAGCGCTTCGATTCGAAGAGCGGGGACCAGGTCCGGATCGGCACACCGTTCTCCAGCCTGGACGGCGCGACCGTGTACGTACCGATCGGCAGCGACCTGGCCGCCTTGGCCACGGCCGACGGCACTCTCAAGTGGGTCGCGAGGCTCGAAGGGGCCAGCGAGACGGGCACTTCCAACATGTTCAAAGCCGCCAGCAGGCTCTCCGGCAAGAGCACGCAGTGTTCGGCCGACACCGTCTTCGCCACCGACAGCGCCAAGACGCTGTGGGCCATCGACGCGGCCATCGGCAGGGCCCGGTGGAAGTACAGCGACCCCGGGCAGCCGGACGTGGGGTTCATGTGGACGGTGGGCGGCGACCACGTGTTCATCGCCTCGCACCTGACAGTGACCGCGATCGCGGCCCACGCACGGTAAGCGACAAGGAGAATGCATGGAGACGAGTGTGGAACTCGCCGGCCTGGCGTCGGCGGCCGCGGCACGCCTGATCGATCTGCTGGCGACGGACGGCTGGGCCGCGGTCAAGTCCTCGGTCCTGTCCCTGTGGCGGTCCGCGCACCCGGAGCGCGTCGAGGAGGAACTCGCCGATGCGCGCGGCGAGTTGCTCCAGGCACAGCAGACGGGCGACGGCCAGGAGCTCCAGGGGCTGCTGGTCGCCGAGTGGCAGGCGCGCATCATCCGGCTGATGGCCACGCGGCCGGACGCCGTCGACGAGCTGCGCGCGCTGTTCGGCGAGGAACTGCGCGCTGCCGGAACCCCGGAACAGCAGATCACGGGCTCGATGACGCTGGAGGCACACGTCTCCGGCGGCGACGCGTTCCTGGCCGGCCGGGACATGACCGTCACCAGAGGCGAACAGGCGTGACGGAACGCGACACCGGTGCCGCGTCCCCCGACGGGGCCACCCCCGACGAGCCGCCCACCGACGGGCCCACCCCTGACGGTCCGCCCCCCTGGCAGCCGAAAGGGCTAAAGGCGACCGTGACGGGAGGGGGCAGCGCCTTCATGGCCGGCCGCGACATCCACGTTCGCTACGGCGACGAGGGGCGCAGAACCCTGCCCGGCCCCGGCGCCGACCAAGTGCTGTGCCCGTACCCGGGTTTGGCCCCGTTCGGCGCGCTGCACAAGCAGTGGTTCTACGGCCGTGAGCGCATGGTTCACCTCGTGTGCGAGCGGATGGACGCCCGGCTGCGTGAGGGCGGCCCGTTGGTGCTGATCGGCCCCTCGGGAGCCGGGAAGTCGTCCCTGCTCGCGGCCGGAGTGCTGTCGGCCCTGGACGACGGCCGGCTTCCGGTGGCGGGTACGAGTACCTGGCCCCGACTGCTGCTGACCCCGACGGCGTCCCCGGCCCTGGCACTGGCGGCCGCCGCCGGGCTGGACGCCGAGACCGCCCGGCGCACGGCACCGGAGTGGCGGGCCGATCCCGCACGGTGCCTTGACGAGCTGCGCGAGATCACCGGAGCCGGCGATCCGGCGCCCACCGGGGAGCCCCCCTCCGCGGGCCTGGTCGTCGTGGTCGACCAGTTCGAGGAGGTCTTTACAGCCTGCGGCGACGAGACCGAACGGCAGTGGTTCATCGACGTACTGGACCGTCTGGCCCGGCCCGCGGGTGGCGCGGTCGTGGTGCTGGGAGTGCGCGCGGACTTCTATGCCGCGTGCACGGCCCATCCGCAGCTCCGGGCGGCGCTCCAGGCCGGACCGGTCCTGCTGGAGCCGATGACGGAAGACGAACTCAAGCAGGCGATCCGCCGCCCGGCCGACAACGTGGGACTCGACGTCGAAGACGGCCTGGTCGAGGTGCTGCTGGCGGACCTGGGCGCGGTCAACGGGGGACCAATCGGTACGAGCACCACGGGCCGGCTGCCGCTGCTCGCACACGCGCTGCGGGCCACCTGGCAGCAGCGTCACGGCCACACGCTCACCGTGGACGGATACCGCGTCACCGGCGGCATCCAGGGCGCCATCGCCACCACGGCGAACAGGCTCTACGACATCCTGCCGCCGCCCTGCCGCGAAGCCGCACGGTGGGTGTTCCTGCGGCTCGTCATCGTGGGACGCGACGCCGACGACAGCCGCCGCCGCGTCCGATACGACGAGTTGCTGCGGCATGCGTCGGACCGGGAAGCGGCCAAAAGAGTCCTGGACGACTTCACCCGTGGCCGGCTGCTGACCCGGGACCAGGACACGGTGGTGATGACACATGAGGTGCTCATCCGCGCCTGGCCCCGGCTGCGGGACTGGATCGAGCACGACCGCGGCGGGAACCTCGTACGACAGGATCTGGAGGAGGCGGCCGCGCTCTGGGAACGGGCCGGCCAGGAGGCAGCCGCGCTGTACCGCGGCAACCGCCTGGAGGCCGCGCTCGCCTGGGCCGAAACGCACGGGCCGGAACTCAGCGGCGCCGCCCGGGCATTCCTGGCAGCCGCCCGCCACCACCAGCGGCGCGGGCAACGGCTCCGGCGCGCCGCGGTTGCCACCATCACCGCCCTGGCCGTGGTCGCCTCGCTGGCCGCGGTGTTCGCCTTCCGGCAGGAGTCCAACGCCCGGGCCGCCGCCGCCCAGGCCGTGCGAGCCCGCGACCAGGCCATCAACGCCGCCGTCACCTCCGCGTCCGTGCAACTGGCGCCGACCGATCCCTCGCTGTCCGCTCAACTCGCGCTGACCGCCCACCGGATGGCCCCGACCCCGGAGGCGGCGTCCCGGCTCATCTCGACCGAGAACACACCGCTGGCCACCCGGCTTCCCGGCCCGTCCGGCGCGGTGTACACCGTGGCCTACAGCCCCGACGGACACATGCTGGCCGCCGGGAATGTTAACCAGAGGCTCGTCCGGCTGTGGGACGTCTCCGATCCCAGCCGTCCGGTGGCGCTGGGCAAAGCCGTGCCCGTGGACCGTTCCGTCGATTCGATCCTTTCGCTCGCGTTCAGCCCGGACGGCCGGGTGCTGGCCATCGGCGGCCACACCAGCGACAAAGGCGACGGCGGTTCCGGCGGATTCGTCGACCTGTGGAGCCTGACCAGCCCCAGTCACCCAGACCTGCTCGGCCGGCTGAAGAGTCCCGCCATCAAGGACTGGGACGCCATGGCCTCCATCGAATCGCTGGCGTTCAGCCCCGACGGCCGTACCCTGGCCGCGGGATGGCACACCGGGCTCGTCAGCCTGTGGAACGTCACCCGCCCCCACGACGTCAACCCCGCGGGCGCGCCCCTGAACCTCGACTGCTCCGACGTCTTCTCCTACAGCATCGCGTTCAGCCCCGACGGGCGAACCCTGGCCGCCGCATGCGACGACGACGCCGGCACCATCCGCCTGTGGAACACCACCGACCCGGCCCACCCCGCCCGAGGCCGCTCCCTTAAGGCCGGGCGTCCCGCCAACTCCCTGGCGTTCAGCTCCGACAGCGGCACCCTGGCCGCCGGATCCAGCGACAGCAAGGTCCACCTGTGGAAGGTCGCGGACCCCGGCCACCCCACCTCCCTGGGCAAGCCGCTGACCGGTCCCGCCCAGCCCGTCATGTCGGTGGCGTTCAGCCCGGACGGGCACACCCTGGCGGCCGGCAGCGCCGACGGCACCATCCATCTGTGGAACGTCACCCACCCCGAAGCCATCGGCCCTCTGGGCCGACCGTTGACCGGTCCCGGCGACGGGGTGACCGACGTGGTGTTCAGCCCCGACAGCCGCACCCTCGCCGCCGGGAACACCGACGGCAACGTCGATCTGTGGAATCTGCCGCCGACCCGGATCATCGGCGCCGGCGGCAATGTGGCATCCGTGGCGTTCAGCCCCGACGGCGACACCCTGGCCGCCGGAAACCAGAACAAGACCGTCTCGCTGTGGAACACCACCGACCCCCACCACCCCGTTCCCCTCGGCGATCCGCTCACCGGTCCCAAGGACCCGGTCAACGCAGTGGCGTTCAGCCCCGACGGGCGCACCCTGGCCGCAGGTGACAGCGGCGGCACCGTCACGCTTTGGAACACCGCCGACCCCAGCCATCCCGTTCGCCTCCGTGAGACCCTCACCGGGGCCGACGGACTCATCTTCTCTTTGGCGTTCAGCCCGGACGGCCATACCCTGGCCGCGGCTGGCGACGACGCGCTTGGCAGCATCGCCCTGTGGGACGTCAGCGACCCCGCGAACCCCGAGTCCAAGGCCGGCATCTCCAATGACCGCACGAGGTCCGTCCGGTCCCTGGCGTTCAGCCGCGACGGCACGATCCTGGCGGCCGGCGGCGACGGCAGCAACGGCGAGGTCGGCCTGTGGAGTACGACCGACCCCGGGGTCCGCATCGGGAAGCCGATCGACCAGCCGACCGGCACCAGCACCTGGGTGGCGTTCAGCCCGGACGGCCGCACGCTCGCCACCGGGAACGACCGCGGCACCGTCACCCTGTGGAATGCCACCGACCCCAACCACCTCACGCGCAGGGGCAGGCCCCTGACGGTACCCGGCGGCAGCCTGTGGTCGGTGGCGTTCAGCCCGGACGGGCACACCCTCGCGGCGGCCAGCCACACCGACAACGGCACCATCAACCTGTGGAACGTCACCGATCCCGACCACCCCACCTCCATCGGCCGACCGCTGACCGTGGAGACCGGATTCGTCGCCGTTCTGGCGTTCAGCCCGGACGGTCACACCCTGGCCGCCACCACCGACGACGGCGTGGCCACGCTCTGGGACCTGAACGTCGAGTCCGCCATCAGCCGTATCTGCGACGGGAGCTCCGGCGCCTTGAGCTGGCAGCAATGGAGCCGATACGTTCCCCAACTGCCGTACCACCCAACCTGTGTGACCACCAAGTAGGGCCCGGTCAGGTTGATGCCAGCTCTGGCATGCCTCGGTGACAGATGGGGCAGGCGCCGTTCCAGGCCGCGAGGAGTAACTGCAGTTCGCGGGTGACCTGGTAGACGCTCAGGCTGGCGCCGTCTCTTTTGCCCGGCAGCCGGCATCCTCGAGATCCATGACGAGGTTCCTGGCGGCCTGCGCCACCCAGGAGGCGGTCGGGTGCGCCGTCGCGCCCAGGTCCCGGATGCGCCGGCCGGCGTGCCCGATCACCGCGAACACGTACAGCCGCGCCCCGGACAGGGTGACCGCTTCGAAGAAGTCACACGCCAGCAGGGCATCGGCCTGGGAGCGCAGAAAGTCCGTCCAGGTGCTGGAACCCCGCTCGGGTACCGGGTCGATCCCCGCCTCCTTCAGGATCTCCCACACCGTGGAGGCGGCCACCTGCACGCCCAGAACCAGCAGCTCGACGTGGATGCGCCGGTAGCCCCAGCCGGGATTCTCCCGCGCCGGACGCAGCACGAGAACGCGGATCGAGCGCACGGTACGCGGCCGACCCGCACGCCCCGGCCGGGAACGGGCCGCGTGGCGGCGCGAGACCAGGTCACGGTGCCAGCGCAGCACAGTGTCCGGGCGCACCAGCAGCCGTGCCCGGCGCAGCACACCGCGCGGGAGCCGGTGCAGTAGCGCGGCCAGGAACACCCGGTCACTCGGGGCGAACCGCACTCTCCGGCCGTCGAGTTGGCGCTCCAGCACCGTGATCTGATGACGCAGCGCGAGGATCTCCGCGTCCTTGTCCTGGTTGCTCACCGGCAGCAGTCGCAGCAGTGCGAACACGTTCGCCACACCCAGATAGGCAAGTCGAAGCAGCACGGCTGGCCATCATGCCGGGGCGACCACCAGCCGCGCGAGTACTCTGCCCCCCAGACAGACCCTCACCTGCATGGATGAGGTTTCCGGCAAGCACAGCGTCAGCCCAAGTGTCTGCTCGACGAAGGTGCGGCGTGCGCAGCCCGAGTTCCCGCATGCGAACCGACGGCCCCTCAACTGGAGAACAACGCTTCGGCCACCGCTCGGTACATCAGCGGGAAACCGCAGGTAGGAACCATGAACCCGGTTCGACCAGACCCCGCAGACCGGGCACACGGCGCCGTCCGCAGTGCATCGCGCGTCAACGCGCACTATCTCGATGTTCACGTCTACCGACAGCACCGCGATGTCCGCGACCGACGGGAACAACAATTCCTTCAGCCGGAGCACGACCTTTTCCACGGCCCGAACATTCAGCCCAACTGCCTTGCTCACGGACCATTTTCGGGCGACTTCACGTACAGCTCGAAGGGGCTCATCTGTTACTCAGAGTGGTCGCGTCACAGAAGTTGAGCCAGAACCCTGCGACATGAACAAAGCCACAGATGAGACCGTCATGGCCTGAACAGCCCTTGCTACGCTCTGCACGTGTCCCTTCCCAGTGTTGAAGAAATCCGCGCTCTGCACGAGAAGTACGCGCCGACGCAAGAAGCCCTCGATCTCGTCTACACCCATTGTGAGATCGTTTGGAGCGTTGCCGAGCACCTCATCGCATGTTCGCCCGTGCAGGTAGATCTTGAGCAGGTGAGGGCGGGCTGTCTCCTTCACGACATCGGGGTCTACTCCCTCTACGACGTTGACGGACACATCGACCACGGAAACTACGTCCGTCACGGCATCCTCGGCGATGAGATCCTCAGCAATGAGAACTACCCCGAACGCCTCTGCCGGATCTGCTCATGCCATACCGGCGTAGGTCTCACGAAGCATGACGTCATCTCACAGGGTCTTCCGCTGCCGCCCTGCGATTACCTCGCGGAAACCGCAGAGGAGAGACTGATCATGTATGCCGATAAATTCCACAGTAAAACCACACGCCCGAAATTCTTGTCTGCGCCCACTTATGCCCAGTACGTCCGACGATTCGGCGATGAGAAAGTCGAAGCGTTCAACGCCTTGCGCGCAGAATTTGGTGAACCGAACCTGACGGCACTGGCCGCTCACTACGGTCACGCCATGGAGTAGCAGCACCGGGCGTAGCGCGCGCCCAGGCCACCGACGGTCCGGAAAGAGCAGGAGCGGGAGCCGGTCTGGCTGCTGTCTGGGTGTAGCTGTGACGTGTTTGATGGCCCGACAGACGCGGCCTTTCCTTCCCCCGCGCAGCGGGTTCCGGGCGCTGACGCGCCCGTGACTGGTCGTTCTCGCGTACTTGTCCGGTGTGGTTCTCATTTCAGTGTCCAGGTGGGTGGATGAGGTTGAGTGGGCTGATTGGTGTTGTCTTGCAGGGTGTTCGGGGTGGTGGGGGAGGGCGTTGGAGCTGGACAGCGAGGTGAGGACAGTTGGTCAGTGGTTGAGAATTGGCTGGTCAGCAAGCTGAAGGCTCCAATGGAGTCAAGTCTTTCCTTGATCATTCTCGGTGGGCCGTGGGTGCCCGGTCTGCGGTGGGGGAGCGTGGGGTGGGCTCGGTTGGGGCTGCGGCGGATGCCGGTGTGTTGCGGCCGGTCATCGGCGGATGGTCGCAGACACACTGGCGGTGTCCGAGCGGACGGTGCGCCGGTGGCTTGTGGCAGCACGAGAAGAGGGCCGTCTGGAGCGGGCTGAGCGCCGCCGGTTCACTCTCACGCCGCAGTTGACTCGTCGGCTGGCGTTCCACCGGGGGAACGCGGTCGCCCTGCACTGATAGTTGGTAGCCGAGGCGGCCGTGGCGGGTCAGATGACGCCGTCTTTGGCGACGTTGTACCGGGCCCTCGCCCGGGACGTGACACCGTGGGTGAGGGCAGGGATGCGCGGTGGTGGGGCCGCCCGCCGGGAGCACGACGTGTTTTTCGAGCGTCCTGCCGTGCACCGTAATGAGGCGTGGGAGACCGACCACGTCCAGGTGAAGGTCGAGGTGGACATCGACGGGGCTCCGGGGCGTCCGTGGGTGACGTGGTTCATCGACTGCGCGACGCGGGTGATCTGCGGGTTTGCGGTCACCGCGCAGGTCACACCCAGATCCGGCTCCTGCGCGACGCCGCCGCCGACTTGCGGCGGCCGTGGGAGCAGCCCGCCAAGCCCGGCCGGCTCACCCCGGCCCGAGTCCGCCGAGGGTTTCGGAACCTCCGCCCGCACCTGCAGAGGCTGTCGCACGGCTCCTGCCCAGTGAAGGTCAAGAGCGATTCGTTGTTCGGTTCCGAAGATCAGGGAGGCGTCGGAATCTTGGCTGGTGGGGCGGAACTTCTTGTCATGCGACCGTGAACGTGATCTTGAGATGCCGCAGGATGTGCGGGAGTGGCTGCCGCCCGACCACCTGTGCTGGAGGGTGCTCGACGCCGTCGAGCTACTTGACCTGTCGGCGTTCGAGAACAGCTACCATGACGCTGGGCGGGGCGGGGCGGCTTACCCTCCCGCGAGCCTGATTGCGTTGCTCCTGTGCTGCTACAGCAAGGGAGTACGTTCCTCCCGTCGCATCGAGCAGGCTTGCTGGGACGACGTGGGCTGCCGAGTCATCGCCGCGAACCGCCGAGTGGACCACTCCACCGTCGCGCGGTTCGTACGACGCCACCGTGCCGCCTTGAACTCGCTGTTCGTGCAGGTGTTGTCGCTGTGCGGCCGACGTGGCCTGGTCGGTCTTTCGGCGGTGGCCGTGGACGGCTCACCGATGGAGGCGAACGCCTAACGCGACGCCAGCCAGCGGCTCCAGCGCCTGGAGGAGACCATCTCCCGGTGCGGGAAAGAGATCCACTCGCTGATGGAGGATGTAGTCGGCCACGCGCTGAGCGTCGAGGCCGATGGCTCGGCAGCACAGGACGATGGCGAGGATGCATGCGACAACTGGCCTCGCCTGTCCCTGTGGGGCTCGGTTATTCATCGCTGCTGGTCAAAGCGCCACGCCCCGGGGTGTTGGTCTGCGACCATGCTCAAGTGATCGTGTCGCTCGTGTACCAGGTCACTCGGCATCTTCTGTCTGTTCCGGCGGTGCTGCTGCGGCGCCAGACCACGAAGGAGGCGGAACTGCTGGTCCTGCGGCACGAGAACGCCGTGCTACGACGCCAGCTGCAAAGACCAATACGGTACGAGTCTGCGGACCGCCTCTGGTTCGTGGCCCTGTCCTCGCTGATCTCGCGCCGCCACTGGGCCGAGGTCTTCCCGGTCACGCCCAGCACGCTTCTGGCCTGGCACCGCAAGCTCATCGCCCGCCGCTGGGACTACTCCGGGCGACGCCGTGGGCCGGGACGGCCGCCCACCCATGCGGCCCTCAAGAATCTCGTGCTGCGCCTCGCCCGGGACAACAGCCGATGGGGACACCGCCGGATCCAGGGCGAACTGGTCCGGCTCGGACACCCGATCGCCGCCTCGACCGTCTGGGAGATCCCGCACGCGGCCGGCATCGATCCGGCCCCGCGCCGCACTGGCCCCACCTGGCGCGAGTTCCTCTCCGCCCAGGCAGCCGGTGTGATGGCCTGCGACTTCCTCCACATTGACACCATCGGCCTGCGCCGGCTGTACGCCCTGGTCTTCCTCGAACACCACACTCGGCGCCTGCACATCGCCGGCGTCACTGCACCCCGACCGCTGCCTGGGCCACCCAGCAAGCCCGCAACCTGGCCGCCGAACTCGGCGCGAGCATGGACCCGCTGCGCTTCTTGATCCGAGACCGCGACAGCAAGTACACCGAGGTTCGATGCGGTGTTTCACGCCGAGGATATCGAGATCATCAAGACACCGGTCCGCGCGCCGAGGGCCAACGCCCACTGCGAGCGAGTGATCGGCACCCTCCGCCGAGAAGTCCTCGATCATGTGCTGATCCTGGGCGAAGCTCACGCGAGCCAGGTTCTTGCCGAGTACGAGAGGCGCTACAACGCGCATCGCCCCCACCGGGCGCGAAGCCAGTTGTCTCCCGAAGCCCACGAACAACCGCCGCAGGTCCGTGCCCCGGCCGACCGCAGAGTCCTGCGCACCCGCATCCTCGGCGGCGTGATCAACGAGTACAGGTACGCCGCTTGACCAGCAGCGATGATTACTCGAGCCCCACAGGCTGTCCGGCGCGCGAGGTCGGCGATCATCATGTCGGGATAGGGCAGCCGGAACCTGTCGTAGTAACCGGCGGTGTCCCGATACAAGTCGGGCTCGAACCTCACCTCGCTGGTCATGCGACCCCCATCGCACAGGGCAGCCTCACCTTGCGGGGCGCATCGATGTCCCACCGCACGCCCTCAAGGGCTGCCAGAACGCACAGTTCCACCTACACGAGCTGGATGCAACAGCCCCGAATAGGTGACAGAGGGCTCTGCATACAGCCCGCGACCTGCGCACTCACTGCACTCGCCGCTACATCACTCGGCGGGGCGTCACCGGCCGCGAACGGGTGGGCTCGCCCCTGCCTGGGTCTCTTGTCGGAGGAGGGAGAGGCGAGGGCTGCTCACGACTTCGAAGCGCGTTGGCGGCGATGTCGTCGTGCCCTGCCGGGTAAACGCCGTAACCAGCTGGCGTTACCAGATTTGGTGCCGTCGGAGCCATGGCGTAGTGGTCGGTGGCGGTGAGCGCCTCGTATGCCCCGGCGCGGTGGAAGCGGTGGGCCTGGGCGAACGGCTCGCGGGCGTGCATCTCCAGCCGGACCGGGGCTCCGGAACAGGACTCACCGGCCCGTCTCCTGAAACGCCGGGGAAGCGGGGCGCCAGCCCAACTCGGGGGCGATCAGATGCCGTACGTCGTGCAGGATCTGTTCGTACTCCTCGCGATGGAACTCGTACGGCAGCTCCAGGCGCAGCTCGGACACCTGAGCGAGGACGGGATCGGCCGCCAACTGTTCCAGGATCTGTTCCGCGGTGCCGACCACGTCCGGGGCGAACAGGAACCGCTTCGGGCCCAGCGCCGCCAGGGTCTGCGGCTTCAGGGCGCGCTCGTGCCGACTGGCCGCGTAGTCCCGGTAGCGGACCCGGGTGGCCGCGTCGGCGCTGTCGAACGGCACGATCACCCGTCCGAGCGCTACCCGCGTCGCCGGCCGGTCGTCGCCCAGGGTGCGCCGGTACTCGGAGAGCAGGTTCAGCTGGGCGGTGGTGAAGTCCTCGGTGTCCTCGCCGGAGACGATGTTGCCGGACAGCAGGTTGAGACCGTTCTCGGCGGCCCAGCGGACTGAGCGCAGGCTGCCTCCGCCATACCAGATCCGCTCCACCAGACCGGGGTTGTGCGGCTGCAGCCGCGGCCGCTGGATGTTCCCGGGCGAGTGGATCACCGTGTCCGGGCCGCCGAGGTAGTCGCCGCGCAGGTTGTCGACGAGGCGGGCGATCCTGCCGTACGACAGGTCGAAGCCGCGCCAGTCCCCGTCGTACACCAGGTCGCCGAGCAGTTCGGGGTGAGGCATGCCGGTGCTGAAGCCGACCTGGAGGCGGCCGCGGGACAGTACGTCGGCCAGCGCGAGGTCCTCGGCCAGGCGGAACGGGCTCTCGTACCCGATGGGGATGACTGCGGTGCCCAGTTCGATCCGCTCGGTGCGCTGGCCGGCCGCGGCGAGGAACACGGCGGCCGAGCCGACGCCGTGTTCGAGGTGGCGCTGGCGGATCCAGGCGCCGTCGAAGCCCAACCGCTCGCCGTATTCGAAGAGTTGGAGTGTCTCCTCCAGGCCGGTGTAGGGATCGTCGTCGGCGAAGTTGCCCGGGGTGAGAAGGGCCAGGGAGGTGATGGTGGGGGTGCTCATGTGACGCTGGTCCTCAGCTCGTGGTGGTCTCGGCGGCGGGGGAGGGGACACGACCGCCGGGGATCGCCGCGAGCAGTTTGCGGGTGTACTCGTGGCGGGGGCTGGTGAACAGCTCCTCCGGCGGGCCCGTCTCGACGATCCGGCCGGCCCGCATGACGGCGACCTGGTGTGCGATCTGCCGTACGACGGCCAGGTCGTGGGAGATGAAGAGGTAGGCCACCCCCGTGTCGGCCTGCAACTCGGCCAGCAGGTCCAAGACCTGGGCCTGCACGGACACGTCCAGCGCGGAGACCGGCTCGTCGCACACCACCAGGTCGGGGGAGAGGGCGAGGGCGCGGGCGATCGCCACCCGCTGACGCTGCCCGCCGGACAGCTCCGCCGGACGCCGTTCCAGCGTGGCGGAGGGAAGCGCCACCCGGTCGAGCAGTTCGCGGGCGCGGGCGAGCCGGGAGGCGCGGTCGCCGACCTTGAAGGCCCGGAGTGGTTCGGTGATCACCTCGGCTATGGAGAAGCGGGGGTCGAGGGAGGCGTACGGGTTCTGGTAGATGAGCTGGGCGCGGCGGCGCAGCTGCCTGGCCTGGGCGCCACGCGCGGTGGTGACGTCGGTGCCGTCGAACAGGACGTGTCCGGCGGTCGCGTCGGTGAGACGGAGGACCAGGCGGGCGGTGGTGGACTTGCCCGAGCCCGACTCGCCGACCAGGGCGAGGGTCCGGCCGCGGTGGACGGTGAAGCTGACGTCGTCGACCGCGCGGAGGGTGCGGGGCCCGTCGCCGGTACGGGGGAGCCTGAACTCCTTGACCAGGTTGCGTACTTCGACCAGGGAGGCCGTGCACGCCTGCGGAGTGGGGACGGCCGTACGGGGGCGGGCGGTGGTCAGGCTCGGGGCGCTGGCCAGCAGGTGCCGCGTGTACTCGTGCCGGGGGTTGGCGAGGATGTCATGGGTCGGGCCCGCCTCGACGACCTTGCCCCGCGACATGACTACCAGCCGCTGTGCCCGGTCGGCGGCGACCCCGAGGTCGTGGGTCACGAGCAGGACCGCGGTGCCTGACTCCTCGGTGAGGCGCTGGAGATGGTCGAGGATGACCCGCTGCACGGTGACGTCGAGCGCGCTGGTGGGCTCGTCGGCGATGATCAACTCGGGCTTCGCGGCGATGGCGATGGCGATCAGCGCGCGTTGCCGCATTCCGCCGGACAGTTCGTGCGGGTACTGCCGTGCGCGGGTGGTCGCGTCGGGCAGCCCAGCCCGGTCCAAGACGGCGACCGCCTCGGCGGGGGCCGAGCGGCGGGTCGCCAGGCCGTGGATGTGCAGCACCTCCGCGACCTGGTCGCCGATCCGCTTGACCGGGTTGAGGGAGACCGTCGGATCCTGGGGGACCAGTCCGATCCGCGCTCCGCGTACGGTACGTAGTTCCGCCTCAGACCGGGTGGCGAGGTCGTGCCGGCCGAAGCGGACCGTGCCCGCGTCGATGCTGCCGTTCCCTGGAAGGAGCCGGGTGATCGCGTGTGCGGTCGTGCTCTTGCCGGAGCCGGACTCGCCGACCACCGCAGTCACCTGTCCCGGCCATACGTCAAGGTCCACGCCCCGGACGGCCTCGACCGTGCCGCCCCGGGTGCGGTACGACACCGACAGGCCGCGTATCTCCAGCAGCGGTGTGGTCACGTCGTCACCGTTCTCACGTTCGTCTGTCATCGCTGCCGGGACCATTCGCCGTCCAGCGCCCGGGCGATGCGGTTGGTGGCCAGCACGGTCGCGGCGATCGCCAGCCCGGGCAGCGTGGTCAGCCACCAGGCGTTGGCCAGGTAGTTGCGGCCGTCGGAGATCAACGTGCCCCACTCCGGAGCGGGCGGCGGCGCGCCGTAGCCGAGGAAGCTCAGCGCCGACACGGCCAGGATGGAGGAGCCGAAGTCGAGGGTGGCCAGCACGATCACCGGGCCCGCCGTGTTGGGCAGCACGTGCCGGCCCAGCACCGAGTACCAGCGGGCCCCGCTCGCGCGCGACGCCTCCACGAACACCGCCTGCCGCACCCGCAGCACCTCCGCGCGCGCCACCCGGGCGAACGCGGCGACGCTGGCGATGCCGACCGCGACCGCCACCTTCACCGTGCCGTAGCCCAGCGCGGTGACCAGGGCCAGGGACATGAACAGCGCGGGGATGGACAGCAGTACGTCGACGAAGCGCATCAGCACGTCGTCCACCCAGCGGCCCACGAACCCGGCAATCACCCCGAGCAGTCCGCCGACCACGAACGCCACCAGCACCGCGATCAGCGTGGCCTTCAGGGACAGCTGGGCGCCATGGACGACCCGCGAGAACACATCGCGGCCCAGCTCGTCGGTGCCGAACCAGTGACTTCCGCTCGGGCCGCGGAAGTTCTGCGACGGCACGCCCTTCAGCGGGTCCTGCGAGGTGAACAGGTCGGGCCAGAACGAGGCCAGCACCACCAGCACGAGGACGACGACCGACAGCAGCAGACCCGGGCGGCGCGCCACAAAGCGCAGCAGCCGCCGTACATCCACGCGGCGTCCCGGCTCCGGCCCCGACCCCGCCTCGACCGGGCGAGCCAGTCCCGGCGCCGCCTCGGCCGGGTCGTCGACAAGGCTCTGGCTCATGCGAGTGCCGCCCTTCTGCCTGAGGCCACCACGATCCGCGGATCCAGGAGCGGATACACCAGGTCGATGACCAGGTTCGTCGTCACGAAGATCAGCGCCCCGAAGGCCACCACCCCCTGGACCACCGGGATGTCCTGGGCGGTGACCGCCGCCGCGGTCACGCGCCCGAGGCCGTCGCGGGAGAACACCGTCTCGACGACCACCGAACCGGCGATCAGCTGCCCGACCAGCAGGCCGACGACCGTCAGCGCCGGCAGGGACGCGTTGCGCAGCGCGTGCCGCAGATGGACCCGCCACCGGCCGGCGCCCTTGGCCCGCGCGGTCTCCACATACGCCT
The DNA here is from genome assembly GCF_053601275.1 of Streptomyces sp. NPDC004752. NCBI lineage: Bacteria > Bacillati > Actinomycetota > Actinomycetes > Kitasatosporales > Streptomycetaceae > Streptomyces > Streptomyces sp. NPDC004752. The sequence continues at coordinate 65,143 of NZ_JBSGBN010000027.1, forward strand.
GGTCCAGCGCGGTGAGCAGGCTCTTGGCGAGCACCTGGGCGACCTGAGCGCCGGTCGGGACCGCCAGCGTCAGGGCCGGCAGGACCAGCCCCTTCAGCCCGTCGTTGCCGAACGCCGGGAACCAGTGCAGTCGGAAGGAGAACGCCTCGACGAGCAGCAGACCCACCCAGAACGTCGGGACGGACACCCCCAGCGGGGGCAGCGACAGCAGGAGCTGCCGCAGCCATCGCCGGGAGGTGTACGTCGCCAGCCCCGCCAGGCCGCCGCCGAGGACCACCGCGAGCAGCAGTGCCGCGCCGGTCAGCTGGAGGGTCTGCGGCAGCGCGTCGGCCAGCGTCGAGGTGACCGGCCGGCCGGTGGCGACCGAGTCGCCGAAGTCTCCGCGCACCGCCCGGCCGAGGTAGTCGGCGTACTGCACCAGCACCGGCTTGTCGAAGCCGTACTCGTGCCGCAGCGCGGCCAGCCGGGCCGGGTCGACGTCCCCCGAGTCCATCCCGGCACTGGCCATCGCGGTGACCGGGTCACCGGGCAACCAGTTCAGTACCAGGAACGACACCGTGTACGCCGCCCACAGCACCCCGACCGCCTGTGCCAGTCGCTTGATCACATAGCGGCGCATGCGCTAGCCGATCGAGGTGTCGTGCAACTGGATGCGGCTGCCCGAGTCGAAGTCGAGGCTGTGCACCTTCTTCGACACGGCCAGCTGGGTCTGGAGTTCCACCACTGGCACGTTGTACGCGTTCTGCACGATCAGTTGCTGCGCCTCGTCCACCAGCTGCTCGCGCTTGGCGGTGTCCGTGGTCGCGGCCTGGCCGGACAGTGCCCTGTCCAGGGAAGTGGCGGGCAGGCGGTAGAAGTTGGCCAGCTGGGTGGAGAAGGAGGTACGCAGGATGTCCGGGTCGGAGCGGGTCACGTTGCTCCACACCAGGTCGAAGTCACCGCCCTGGAGCGTGGTGGCGAACTGACTGACCTGACCCTGCTTGAGCACCACGTCGATCCCGACGGCCTTCAGCTGCTGCTGGACCAGCTCCAGTGCGGGCTGGTTGGTGGCGGCGTTGGGGAACCAGCTGATGGTCAGGCTCAGCTTCTTGCCGTCCTTGGCGCGTATGCCGTCACTGCTGGCTTTCCAACCGGCCGCTTCCAGCAGGGACTTCGCCTTGGCCGCGTCGAAGGCGAGGTCCGAGGAGAGGTCGGTGTAGTCGGGCGTGGTGTGCGCCAGGACGCTGGTCGCCGGCTGGGTGCCGGTCGGGAACACGGTGTCGGCGATCTGCTTGCGGTCGATGGCCGCCAGGATCGCCTGACGCACCTTCACGTCCTTCAGCAGCGGCCGCGAGTTGTTGACGCCGAGCCCGAAGACCACACCGGGGTTGGCCCGGCGCAGCAGGGTGACCTGACCGCCCCCGAGCGCCGCCTCGTTGGCCTTGCCGACGCTGCTGATCGCGTCCACCTGCCCGGACTGGAGGCTGCCGGCCCGCACCCCCGCCTCGGGGACGACCTTGAAGACCAGCTTGTCCAAGTATGCCTCGCCCTTCTTGGACCACAGCGAGGAGCCCCAGTCGTAGCCGGTGCGCTTGGCCAGAGTGATCGACTGGTTCTGGACGTACTGCTTGAGCACGAACGGCCCCGACCCGATCACACCGTCGCTGCACTTCTGCTGCGGGGTCTTCTTCACGCTCGCCGACGACTCGATGCCCAGCGAGTGGGTCGAAGTCGCCTGGAAGAACTGGGCGTTGGGCTCCTTGAAGGTCACCTTGACGGTGAGCGGGTTTACCGCGGTGGTGCTCTTGACGCCGCTGAGATAGCCCTGGGCGAGGACCCCGAGGGCGCCGAGCTTCGGCACCGCGTCGAAGTTGTCCTTGACCACCTGCGCGGTCAGCTGGGAGCCGTCGCTGAAGGTGACGCCCGAGCGCAGATGGAAGGTGAACTCCGTGGCGTCGGCGTTGATGTCCCAACTCTTGGCGAGCCACGGCACGATCTTGCCGGTCCTGGGGTCCTGGTCGGTCAGGGAGTCCACGGTCTGGCGCACCGAGTAGATGCTCTCGTTGCTGCCGACCTGCTGTGGATCCGCGCAGCCGACGTCGGAACTCACCGCGAAGGTCAGGGTGCCACCGGACTTCGGCCGGCTGCTTCCGCTATCGGAGTCGTCGCCCGAACCGCAGGCGGTCAGCAGAACACTGGTGGTCAGCAGGGCGGCGAGGGGCGCCCAGCGGGGGGCTCTGAAAGCCGGAAGTGCGTTCACGGAGGGTTCTCCTACTCGTGTCACCAGGCATGGAGGCGCCGTACAAGGCACAACCGTGCATGGGTGTGCGGCCCTGGCCGGTACAAGACCGGTGGCGGGGAAGCGCTGTGCAGACAGGGACCAGGGCGGAGCGGGGGTCAGCCGCAGGCGGCTGCGGTGACGGCCGGTGCGTGCCGGACTACGACCGGCGGCGGAAGGGGCCGTCAGGCCTGACAGAGGCAGCTGGTCGAGCGCTTGAGGTCGATGTGGCGCCGACGCGAGAGCCGGGAGAACACGGTGGCGTCGGCGAAGCGGGCGCTGAGGTCACCACCGTGCCGCATGCCGGTCCTCCACATTTCCGGCCCCGGTCACGGGGCCACGCGCTTGCGGGGATCGTCGGTGATCCCGCCGGGCTTTCACCTGGAGCACCCCACCGCGCGGGAGGGTTGCCGGTCAGCGAGCCAGGGCTTGACGCTGGCACTCAATGCCGTTCGTGATCGTACGGAGGGCTCTTGTCGTACGTCAATGCCGGAAATCGACGCCCTGCTGGGGCAGTCGGACCGGCACCGGGTCCGGCTCAGGAACCGCCGCGCTCGCGGGGGATCTTCTGGCCGGCCTCGATCGCCACCGGCAGCCGGTTCTCGGCCGGGGGCAGCGGGCAGGTGGCCAGGTCCGTGTAGGCGCATGGCAGGTTCGCGGCGCGGTTGAAGTCCAGGACGACCGTACCGTCGGCGGCGGGCGGCTCCAGGGGCAGGGCCCGGTTGGCGGCGTAGGTGGTGACCCCGGAGGTCGCGTCGGTGAAGAGCACCATCAGCCGGTCCGCGCCAGGGCCGGGGAACGCGGTCAGCGACAGCGGGCGCCCGTCCAGCTCGAACTCGACCCTGCCGGGAGCGTCGTACACATGCTCAAGGCCCTCGACGGCGGCGCCCACGGTGGTCGGCCGTGGCGTGTCGAAGGGGATGTAGCGGCCCGTCACGGCCCAGCGCGGGTCGGGGGCGTACGCGGGTGTTCCGGTGAAGGCCGTACGCAGCGGCGCGTCCGGGTGCCGGGGGCGCACGATGTCGTTGCCGCCGCGCTTGGCGACCTCGATGACGGCGTCTCCCCAGACCGCGTCGACGCCGCCGCGTTCGGGAAGCACGCCGAAGTGGTGTTCCCCGTGCACCGGCGTTCCGTCGACGACCAGTTCCTCGCCGTCGTCGAGGTCTACGACGACCCCGTCTGGGCCGGTGCGCCACGCACCGGGCGCGTCGGGGAAGCGCTGGGGCCGGTCGTCGAGCCAGTGCAGGCCGGTGATCGCCAGGAACCCGTGCGGGCTGGCGAGCCGGGCCTCCTGGGCGCGGTACCACTCCAGCCAGTTCTCGGTGAATGCACGGAAGTCGGTCGTGGTGGCCTCGCTGGTCATGGGTACTCCTTCGTCACGGGGGTGCAGGGGGGCCGGTCGGGCCGTCGGTTCGACCGGCGTGCTCAGCGAGCCAGTTCGCCGAGGAGTCGCCAGGTGCCTCGGCGGTCGGCTTCTCCCGCGATCTCGGTGCCCGAGAACACGACCTCGGTGGCGCCGGCGTCGCGGTAACGGCGTATCTCGGCCTCGACGGCCTTCTCGTCGCCGATCACGGCCAGGTCGGCGGCCCGCCGGCCGCCGGAGAGCTCGATGACCCGGGCGTAGGACGGGATCTGTTCGTAGAACGCGAGGCTCTCGGTGGCCTTGGCCCGCACCGCCTCCACGTCGTCGGTGACCACGCCGGGCACCAGGGCCACGATCCTGGGCGCGGGGCGGCCGGCGGCCTCGGCGGCTGCGGTCAGGGCGGGCACGATGTGTTCCGCAAGGGCGCGCGGTCCCGCCAGGTAGGGCAGGATCCCGTCCGCCAGCTCACCGCTGACCCGCAGCGCCTGCGGCCCCATCGCGGCGACCAGCAGGGGGACACCGCTCTCGGCACCCGGTACCGCGCCGGGACCGGGGTGGTCGCGGTGAGCAATTCGCCGTGGAAGTCGGCCGTGCCGGTCTCGGTCAACTGCCGCAGTACGGTGAGGAATTCACGCAGGCGGGCGATGGGGCGTTCGAAGGGCAGGCCGAAGCCGGTCTCCGTCAGCAGTTTCGTGCCCAGGGCCAGGCCGAGGTGGTAGCGGCCGTGGGTCGCGGCCTGGGCGGTCTGGGCCTGGTTGGAGACCAGCAGCGGGTGGCGGCCGAAGACGGGGATCGCGGAGGTGTCGACCTGCAGTCCGGGCACCTCGCGTCCGACGATCGCCGCGAGCTGGGGTGAGTCCGCGCCGAAGGTCTGCCCGAACCAGGCCGACCGCAGACCGGCGCCCGCGGCCTCCTGGGCCAGTTGCACGGTGGCGTCGACCTGGTTCGGCGCGTCGGACGCGTTGAGCGCTACTCCAACAGTCATGTCAGTCAGAACGGGCGTCGGTCGGACCCGCATTCCGGTCTGTGTGTGACAGCTTCTTGTCAGTCATGTGTACTCAATCCTGAGCGGAAGGGCCATCCCGGTGCTCATCCCGCCTGCCGTCGGTCCCGCGCGGACCGGTGCGTGAGGGGTTCGCGCAGGCCGAGGTTCTCGCGCAGGGTGGTGCCGGTGTACTCGGTGCGGTAGACCCCGCGTTCCTGCAGTTCCGGGACGAGCAGGTCGACGATGTCGTCGAGGCCGTCGGGGATGAGGTACGGCGTGACGTTGAAGCCGTCGATCGCGCCGCGCCGTACGAAGTGGGCGAACTTGTCGGCCAGGCCGGACGGGGTGCCGACATGCCCGCGCTGTGGGCCGAGCGCGATGACGGTCTCGCGCAGCGACCAGCCGTGCGCGTCCGCCTTCGCCCGCCATTCGGCCACGACCGCGCGCGGGTCGGCGATGCGCCGGGCGCCGAAGGAACCGTCGTTCTCGGCGACGACCGGATCCTCCTTCGGCAGTGGCCCGTCGGCGTCGCGGTCCGAGAGGTCGATGCCCCACAGCAGCCCGGCGATCCCCAACGCCGTGGCTGGGGTGACCTGTTGGAGGCGGATCCAGCGCTTCTTCTCCTGGGCCTCCTCCTCGGTTGCGCCGAGGATGATCTCGGTGCCGGGCAGGATCCGCAGGTCGTCGTCGGGTCGGCCGACCGCCCGCAGCCGGCGCCGGATGTCGTCGGCGAAAGCCAGTGCGTCGTCGAAGTCGTTGCCGTGCGCGGAGAAGATGACGTCGGCGTTGCGGGCGGCGAAGTCGCGTCCCTCACCGGAGTCACCGGCCTGGAAGATGACCGGGTGGCCCTGGGCGCTGCGCGGCAGGGTGGGGGCGAGGTCGACGTCGAACTGCGGTCCGCGGTGGCGCACCCGGCGTACGGCACCGGGCACCGACCATTCCCGTGCACGCGCGGAGTCGGCGATTGATCCGTCTTCCCAGCCGTCCCACAAGGCGCGGGCCACGGTGAGGAACTCCTCGGCGCGGCGGTAGCGGTCGGCATGGTCGAGGTAGCCGCCGCGGCGGAAGTTCGCTCCGGTCCAGGCGTTGTCCGTGGTCACCACGTTCCAGCCGGCGCGGCCCTCGGAGAGGAGATCGAGTCCGGACAGACGGCGGGCCAGATCGGCGGGTTCGTTGAAGGTGGAGTTCGAGGTGGAGACCAGGCCGATCCGGCGGGTGACCGCGGCCAGCGCGGCGAGCTGGGTGATGGCGTCAGGACGTCCGGCCACGTCGAGATCGTGGATCCTGCCGTCGACCTCGCGCAGCCGCAGCCCCTCGCCGAGAAAGAACGCGTCGAACAGGCCCCGTTCGGCTGTCTGCGCGACCCGGCGGAAAGAGGCTGGGTCGATCTGGGAGCCGCTTTCGGGGGCGGACCAGATGGTCCAGTGGTTGACGCCCTGGAAGAACACCCCGAAGTGCAGCTGGGCGTGCGGCCGGGGGACGTCGAGGGGGTCGGTGCGGGTCATCGGGCGTCCTCCTGGGCAGCCGCGGATGCGGCGGCGAAGCGATTGGCGGGGCGCTCCAGACCCAGGGTCGAGCGCAGGGACGTACCGGGCAGCGCACGGGTGACGAGGCGCCGCTCGGACAGGGCCGGCAGCACGAGGCGGGAGAGGACGGGCAGGTCCTCGTCCAGCACCAACGGATGCAGCCGTACACCGTCGACGTGACGACTCAATTCACCCAGGATAGCGACGAGTTGATCTGCGGGACCGACGTGCCGCAGCCTTCCCCGGTCGCTCCACGCCGCGTGCCGTTCCAGGTCGGCGACGCGCTCGGCGGCCGTGGACTCCGGGGTGTCCAGCGCCACGTCGACCTCGGCGAAGACGCGGGGCGTACCGGCGGCGGCAGCGGCCGTGGTGACCGACGCGAGGTCGCGCCCCTCGACGAGAGCGACGTCGAGCTGTGCGGCGGGAACCCGGTCCGGCCGGCCCAGGACGACCAGCTGCCCCTGAGGCGGGCGCGGCACGATCGACGGGCCTTTGACGGCATACGTCTCGCCCGTGAAGTCGATGTAGTGCAGCCGCTCGCGGTCGAGGTAGCGGCTGGTGGCCACGGACCGGATGACCGCGTCGTCCTCCCACGAGTCCCACAGGGCGCGGGCCACCTCCACACCGTCCCGGGACTCCCGGGCCCGCGCGGCGGCGTCGGCGATCAGCGGCCGCCCCCAGGCACGCGCCGCCTCGGGACGTTCCTCCTCCGTCACCACCCACCCGGCGCGACCAGCGGAGACGTGGTCCAGGGACGCCAACTGGCTGGAGAAATGGAAGGGTTCGGCATACGTGACCGGGACGACGGGCGCGATCCCGACGGTGCTCGTGGACGCCGCGACGAAGGCCGCCCGCTCCACCGCGCCGATACGGCCCACCGGCCCCGGTGAGGCGCCGGGCGGCAGCACCCCGTCATCCAGGGTGATCAGGGTGAACCCGGCGTTCTCGGCGATGGCGGCGACCTGGGCCACGCGGCGCGGTGTGAGCAGCTGATCGGGAGAGTGGACGGCGCGGCGCCAGGCCGCGGGGTGGGCGCCGTCGCTGTCGATCTCGACGGCCAGGTGCAGGGCGGGGCCGGTCAATGGGGTTCCTTCCGGGAAACACGAGGACTCGCGGCCATAGGGCCACGACGAGACAGCCGGCGGGAAGGCCGGCAGGGTCAGGCGTGTACGGAAGGACAGACGGCGGAGGAGGTACGGCAGTAGTCGACATGACGCCGGGTGATGAGCCGTGCACCGGTGCACGCACCGCGCGGTGCCGCGCCCAGTACGTGCATCAAAGCCTCCGGCTGTCAGTAATCTCCTTTTCAACGTACGTCGTCCGCCCCTGCGAATGTCAAGGTCGCACATGGCGGAGGGGCGTCTCACCGCTGGGACGCCTGCGTGCCTTCTTGGGCCTCGAATGCGCGGATCTTGCCCACCGTCGCCGTCGACGGCGACGGCGGGCAAGCCGTACCGAGCGGCGGCCGTCGACCGGCGCAGAGGTGCTGCGTGTCCGCAATGCAAGACCTGTCCGGAAAAGCATTGACCAACGTGGTGACCGTCTGCTGGACTCCCGTCCCATGAACCCGCGCGTGGACCTGACCCGGCGGCGCCACATCGATCTGGCGCACGTCTCCAGCGCGTTTTGTTGTCACTGACCCGGCAAGTGGTCGCCGGCATCCGCCGGTGTGTGTAGTCGGCGCGCGCCGGGCCGGGGCGGTGTGAAACCGCCCGCACTGCGATGCTTCCCTACCGGATCGTCGTATCCGCCTCCTGTGAGCTCTCCGCCTCGTATCAGCCGGAAGCCTGTTCGCGCACGCCGACCGGGTCGCTGAGAACGCGGCTGTAGCAGTCCTGCGACCACGCTTTTTCTCTCCGGCCCGGCCGATTCGGCGTTCCGCGTGCTGGGTCGATCAGCCCTGCGCGCTACCAGCGCCTTCATCCAACTGCCCGGCACGCCTTGGTGTGCTCATCCGTCCGGAGGGACCCCCTCATGCCTCCGTCCATCCTTAAGCTCACCGGCCGTATCGGCGCAGTCGTCGAGGGCGTCGACCTCGCGGCGCCGCCGGACTTCTCGACGATCACCACGCTCCGGGACGCCCTCAACGAGCACAAGGCGATCGTGTTCGACGACGTGCGGCTCGACAACGCCGACCAGGAGCGTGTGGCCGGGTAGTTCGGCGACCTGACGACCGCTCATCCGAACGTGCCGGCGGCAGAGGGCACGACGAACGTGCTCGCCGTCGACAGTGAGACGTCCAAGGCCAATGAATGGCACACGGACGTCACCTTCGTTGTCAATCCGCCGCAGCTCACCACGCTCCGGTCGATCGTGACCACGCCGTACGGCGGAGAGACCCTCATCGCCAACGCCGCGGCGGCCTATCGCGACCTGCCCGAACCGCTGCGCTCCCTTGCCGACACGCTGCGCGTCGTGCACACGAACCAGTACGACTACGCGCGCCCCGCGGCCGTGACCGCCGAACGGCAGGAGTACGACCGCGTCTTCGTCTCGACGCCCTACGAGGCCGAGCACCCGGTCGTGCGGGTGCATCCGCTGACGGGTGAACGCGGTTTGTTCATCGGCGGGTTCGCCAAGCGGATCGTCGGGCTGTCGGGCAGTGACTCGGTGGACCTGCTGCGCATCCTGCAGTCGTACGTGACCCGCCCGGAGAACATCCTGCGCTGGACCTGGTCCCCGAACCAGCTGCTGATCTTCGACAACCGGATCACCCAGCACTACGGGGTGGACAACTACGACGACCACCCGCGCCGCCTCAACCGGGTGACGGTCGCGGGTGAGGTGCCGACCGGTGTCGACGGCCGCCGCAGCGAGCAACTCGTCGGCGATTCGTCGCACTACAGCAGCGTGTTGGCGGTGGCGGCATGACCGAGCTCAGCCTCAAGGCGCCGGCCGCCACCGAGCGCCCGGACGTCGAGACGGCGAGCGTGCGCGAGCGTGAGGTGTTCCTGCCGCGCGACGCCCGCCGAAGCACACCGCTCAGCACACTCCGCGAGCGCCTGCGCTGGCCGCTGGGCAGCTACACGACTCCGGTCGCGATCCTCATCGCCTGGGAGGCGCTCGCCCGGGCCGGAGTGGTGTCGAAGACCTACGCCCCGGCACCGACCTCGATCGTGAAGTCAGCCGCCGATCTGTGGCAACAGGGCGTCCTCGGGCCTGACTTGGCCATTTCGCTGCAGCGGGCCGGCATCCCGCCGTCCGAGGCGTCGGGCAGGGCGGCGGTGAACTCACGCTCGGTGACGTCCAGTTGTGGGTGGCGCTCGTGCAGCTGCGCGCTGACCATGTACGGCGAGCTCACCGTCGAAACGAGCGGAACCCCGAGATGGACAAGCTCATCGAGGGGGGCGGGAGCTCGCCGACATGGCTGGCCCGACTGGGTTTCTGCCCCTCTGGCCCGACGCCTCGCGCCGGGCCGTGGTGAGGAACAGGATGCCGACATTGACGCGGGACCACCGCTTCGCCGCGCAGCGTCACCGCCGACGGCGAGGGCCGGAGGCCGAGCCCACGCGGCCACCCGGCGCCGTCTAGCCGACGAGTTCGCTCACGAGTGCGGCGACTTGTCCCACTTCGATGAGGAAGCCGTCGTGACCGTATGGGGATTCGACCACCCGGACGTGATCCGCTGTAGAAATCCCGGCTGCCAACTCCGCTTGCTGGGGCAGCGGATAGAGACGGTCCGAGTCGACGCCTGCGACCAGGGTCCTGGCCGTCACACGGCTCAGGGCGGCGCGCGTACCACCTCGGCCGCGACCGATGTCGTGACTGTTCATGGCCTCTGCCAGTGTGACGTAGCTGCCCGCGTCGAAGCGGCGCACGAGCTTGGCGGCGTGGTGGTCGAGATAGGACTCGACCTGGTACCGGCCGCCGTTCCAGGGATCCTCCGTGCCCTGCGGCGCGCGGCCGAAGCGGACCTGGAGTTCCGGTTCGCTGCGGTAGGTGACGTGGGCGAGGCGACGGGCCAGGCCGAGTCCCGCGTGCGGGCCGAGTCCGGGGCCGGCGTCGTGGTAGTCGCCGCCGCGCCAGTGAGGGTCGCTGCGGATGGCATGGAGCTGGATGTTCGCCCAGGCGATCTGCTCCGCGCTCGCCGCGGCCGCCGTGGCCAGCAGAAGGAGCGCCCGCGTCCGTTCCGGATGCGACACGGCCCATTCCAGCGCCCGCATTCCGCCCATCGACCCGCCGACGACCAGTGCCCAGCGGTCGATGCCCAGCGTGTCGGCCAGGTCCGCCTCTGCGGCCACCTGGTCACGCTGTGTCAGGAAAGGGAAGCCGCCACCCCAGTGGCGTCCATCGGGTGTGAAGGACGCCGGTCCGGTACTGCCCTGGCAGCCGCCCAGCACGTTGGGAGCGACGACAAACCAGCGGTCGGTGTCCAGTGCGAGACCGGTCCCGATGAGCCCGTCCCACCAGCCGGGTGTGGGATGACCGGGTTCGGCCGGTCCGGTGACATGGCTGTCGCCGGTGAGCGCGTGGAGCACGAGTGCGGCATTGGAGCGGTCAGGTGCAAGCCGCCCCCAGGTTTCGAACGCGAGCCGCACGCCGGGCAGTTCACCTCCGGCCTCCAGCGGCAGCGGTTTCTCCCGTACGTGCCATTGTCGGCGCCCCGGCGGGTCCCCCTCCCGCCAGGCCCCGGAGGCCGGCGGGAGGGGGACCTCGGAGGTCGCCAGTACGGTGTTCAGGACGCGCCCTTCGCCGCGCGGAAGCCTGCCTCCAGGTCCGCCTTGAGGTCGGCGAGGTTCTCGATGCCGACCGACAGGCGGACCAGGCCGGGCGAGGTGCCGGTCGCCGCCAGCTGTGCCTCGTCCAGCTGGCTGTGGGTGGTGGACGCCGGATGGATGATGAGACTGCGCACGTCGCCGATGTTGGCGAGATGGCTGAACAGCTCGACAGCATCGACGAACCGCTTGCCCGCTTCGACGCCGTCCCGCAGTTCGAAGGCCAGGACCGCGCCGGCGCCGCGCGGCAGGTAGCGCTGCCCTGCCTCGTACCACCGGTTGGATTCCAGGCCCGGGTAGTGGACGGTGGCGACCTCGTCGCGTTGTTCCAGCCATTCGGCCAGGGCCTGGGCGTTGGCGGAGTGCCGTTCGAGGCGCAGACTGAGCGTCTCCACGCCCTGCAGCAGCAGGAAGGCCGAGTGCGGGGAGAGGGCCGGTCCGATGTCGCGGAGCAGCTGCACGCGCAGTTTGATGGCGAAGGCACCCGGGCCGAGCGCGGGCCAGTACTGCAGGCCGTGGTAGCTGGGGTCAGGTTCGCTGAAGTCGGGGAACCGGTCGGCGTGGGCGCCGAAGTCGAAGGTGCCGCCGTCGACGACGATGCCGGCGATGGTGGTGCCGTGGCCGCCGAGGAACTTGGTCGCGGAGTGCACGACGATGTCGGCGCCGTGCTCGATGGGCCGGAGCAGGTACGGGGTGGGCACGGTGTTGTCCACGATCAGCGGGACGCCCGCCGCGTGCGCGACGTCGGCCACCGCCCGTACGTCGAGCACATTGCCGCGCGGATTGCCGAGTGTCTCGGCGGGGCCGAACGCGCCCGCGAGCCCATCAGGCTCGATCTCGGTGCTGTAGACCACCATCGAGCGGCCCTCATCGATCTCCAGGACGTCGACCGTGCCCAGGTGGCTGGTGATCGGAAGATCCCCGCCGACCGCCCGGTACTGGAGGCGAAGCAGCTCGTCGTCGAGCGTGACGATCTCCTCCTCGGATCACCTTCCACACCGTGCTCGGGCTGTGATCGATCAGGACGTGTGAGCGAAGAGTCGCCATGTCTCCCTCTGCGGTTGCTTGGCCGGTCATCGAACGCCCAGCGGCGTTGGGCGGACCAAGCGTGCCGGACCATGACGGTGACGCGAGTGCGCAGCTTGGACAGCCCCCGGCCGGCCGTTTGTACGCACCGACACATATCGGCCGGGCACTGCCGTCGGCACCCTCGTGACAACCGGCGAACCACGCTGGCAGCACCGAAGGTTCCGCGACATGGTCCAGCTCCAAAGACAAGCCGTCGATCCCCAGGCAGCCGAGACGAAAGTCAACAAGTGGTCTCTCACCATGGCTTGGTGGTCGCTGTTCAGCGCTATGTTCTGGCTCTATGTCTCAGCGGCGTCCGCCGCGGCGTACGGCCCACGCAGCACGATCATCGGCATGGTGCTCTCCATCGCCACGTACGGGATCGTCAACAAGGTGCTGGCGACGTACGCCCTGCGCACCGGGCACACCGTCGAAAGCCTGTCACAGGTGCTCTTCGGCAGACACGGCGCGACCCTCGCGGCGCTGCTGCTCGCCGTCACCGCACTCTACTACGGCGCCTTCGAGGGCTCGGTCATCGCGGTGAGCATGCATGCCTGGTTCGGCGGCAGCATCAAGCTCTGGTACGCCGTGTGCGTGCTGTATGCGATGCCGCTGGCCTTCGGCGGGGTCCGGCACTGGCTCGACCGGCTCAACGGGTTTTTGCTGCCGTTCTACGTGACGGGTCTGGTCGCGCTTGTCCTGGCGGCGACGCTCAAGCACGGGTACCCGCACGGCTGGCTGGCTGCGCCCGCGCCGACGCCGGGCATTCCGGGCTGGCTGGGCTCATACCTGATCTACATGGGTGTGTGGGTGATGATGATGTACACCATCGACTTCGCTGCTCTCGGGCGGTCCGAGGACGCGGGTTTCCACCGTCGGGTGACGTTCGGTCCGCTCTTCTACGCCTGCACGTTCGGGGTCAACGGGCTGATCGGCATCCATGTCGTCACCGCCTTCGGCGCGAGCGGCACCGAGAGTGGCGTGGTCGACGCCGTCGTGGGATCGCTGGGGCTCGCGGGTGTGCTGCTGGTCGCGATCTCCCAGACGCGCATCAACACCGCGAACTACTTCCTGGCCGCGAACAACCTTGAGACCGTCGTGCGGAGCGTTCTCGGCATCCGGTTGCCGCACATCGCGTGGGTGGTCGTCTGCGGCGTTGCGGCGTACTCGCTGATGCTCACCGACGTGCTGGGCTACCTGCTGCAGGCGCTGGCGTGGCAGGCCGTTCTGATCGTGGCGCGCCTCTGGCCACCGCGGGGCTCGCTGCCGCCCTCACCGCGGGAATCACCCGGCGCCGCCCGGCAGTCCTCACCGGTTGAGCGACGTCCCTCAGCCGGTCCACAAAGCGCTTCACCCCGTCTGATCTCTGCGAGAGAGGTCCAGCGTGCGGCCCGTACGCGGTTGGCACGGCGCTCTCCCCGGTGGAGCTTCGGCGACGGCGCCAAGCCACTACCTCCTCAGACGGCAGCCGGTTCAGACGCGCCCCAGCCACCGTGCCCCCTTGCTGTGGGTCTGAGTTCCTGGCGTTCCGTCGGGTGGTCCGGACATGGCCGATCGCACCGACCACCTCGGGAGCATGCCTTGTTCGGGACGCAGAGCGAGGGTAGCGTTTTGAAGATTAGTCTAAGGACACACACTCCGATTGCACCCCAGTAAGGCCGGGCGGTATGAGCGCTGAAGGCGCCGCTCGCGGCGGGCGTCCATCGCACGAGGGAGTACTGCCTCTCCCCGCAGCAGGGCGTCCCTCTCCAACACTGTCCCAGGACGGGGGAGCGGTACTGGACTGGCTGTTCACCTCTTCCCCCATCGCGGTGATGATCTGCGATCTCACGCTGCGATGTGTCCGACAGAACTCCGCGATGACCCGCCTGACCGGAGTCTCAGAGGCGGACCACCGAGGCAAGCACGTCACCGACGTCCTGATCAGCCACAACCCGGTGGCCTGGGAGCGGTGCCTGCGCCAAGTCCTCGCCACCGGCGAGCCCGTCCAGGAAGCAGAGTTCCAAGGCCGCTTGCCCGCCGAGCCCCAGCACGACCGTGTGTTCTCCGTCTCCGCTTCCCTGCTGCGCGACCGGCTCGGGCGTGTACTGGGCCTGTGTTTCACGGCAGCCGACACCACCGAGAAGTACCGCGCCCGCGAGCGACTGGCCGCGCTGAATGAGGCCAGTACCCGCATCGGCAGCACCCTGGACGTGATGCGCACTGCCCAGGAGCTCGCGGACGTGACTCTCCCCCTGCTCCGTGCAGACTGGCTCAACGTCGACCTGCTGGATACCACGCTCAGCGGTGAGGAGCCCGGCCCTTTCACGAGTGCGGTAGCGCTGCGGCGGGTCGCAAACCGGTCGATCCATGAAGGAGCCCCGGAAGCCCTGCGCCAGCCAGGAGAAGTGGACTTCTACCCCGCCTACTCTCCTGCGGTCCGCTGCATGGTGACCGGCCGTTCGGACATGCACCACGTGACAGACCCGGCGACCCGCGCCTGGTTGGCTGAAGACCTTGTGCGCGCCAACCTTTACCGACAAAAGTGCTACCGGTGGATCCTGAGCGTGCCGGTACGTGCGCGCGGCGCCATCTTGGGCGTCACCATGATCCTCCGCTGCGCCACGGAACCTTTCACCGATGACGAACGCCTGCTGGCGGAGGAGCTAGTCGCCCGCGCCGCGGTGTGCCTTGACAACGCCCGACGCTTCAGCCGCGAGCGCACAGCCGCCCTGGCGCTGCAGCAGAGCCTGCTACCTCGGCGTCTGCCGACGCAGGTGGCGGTCGAGGCCGCCTCCCGCTACCTGCCTGCGGGCGGGCGCTCTCACGTAGGGGGAGACTGGTTCGACGTGATTCCACTGTCCGGCGCCCGCGTGGCCCTGGTCGTGGGCGATGTCGTCGGCCACGGCCTTACTGCCGCCGCTGCCATGGGGCGGCTGCGCACCGCAGTGCGCACTCTGGCGGACGTGGACCTGCCCCCGGACGAGCTGCTTACCCACCTGGACGACCTGGTCACCCGCCTGGCCACCGAGGACAGCGACGTCGGCACTGACCCCACTGGCCTGGGCGCCACGTGCTCCTACGCGGTCTACGACCCGGTTGCACGCACCTGCGTGCTGGCCCTGGCCGGGCATCCGCCGCCGCTGGCAGTGGCCCCGGATGGCTCCACACGGTTCCTGGACATCCCTTCCGGACCCCCGCTCGGCCTGGGCAATCTGCCGTTCGAATCCTTCGAGGTGCACCTAGCCGAGGGCACCCTGCTTGCCCTGTACACCGACGGTTGGCTGGACATCCACAATCGCGACGTCGATGAGGGACTGGAGCGGCTACGCACCGCGCTGACCTACCCCGCACGCTCGCCGGACGCTCTGTGCGACCACGTGGTTGACGAACTGCTCCCGGCCGCCCCCACCGACGACGCTGCCCTGATCATCGCCCGTACTCGCGCTCTGGGCACGGACCAGATCGCTGTACTGGATATTCCCGCCGATCCCGCCGCCGTCGGCGAAGCCCGAAGCTGGGCCCAGGAGCAGCTGAGTGCCTGGGGCCTGGAGAAGCTGGAGTTCGTTACCGAACTTGTGGTGAGTGAGTTGGTCACCAACGCGCTCCGGTACGGGCAGTCGCCCATCCAGCTGAGGCTGATCAAGGTCGGCACGCTCATCTGCGAGGTCGTCGACGGCAGCAACACGGCCCCGCACCTTCGCCGTGCGCGCCTGTACGACGAGGGCGGCCGCGGACTGCTGCTGGTCGCCCAACTGACCCAGCGGTGGGGTAGCCGACACACCCGGCAGGGCAAGACCATCTGGTGCGAGCAGGCTCTGTAATAGAGCGCGCTGTGCGCCGCCGGCTGCTGATCGACCGGGCGCCGCGTTGCCACGGTCAATTCCCGAGCACCTGCACACTCCCCACCCTGGCTGACGCCGGTGCGCTGCGTCCTTCCAAGACGCGATGGGGAAGAGAGACCGAGAAGGGCTCGCAGTGGACCGCTTCCCGGCTCGTCGGCGGCGACCTGCCCGGAGCGGTTGCTCGGGCGCGGCTCAGCCGTTCCCGTGTCGTGGCGTCGCTGTCGGCGACCCGGCGCTGCCGAGGCTCGAGGTGGGCGGACACCGGCGGGGGAGTGCCCGGCTCGGGCGAAAAGACCTCACACACTCGGGTCGCTGGACGTCGTCGGCCCGTGGCCCCGTCGCCGCTCGGCGGCCTGAACGCCAGCAGCTCTGACCACACTCCACCGCCCCACCTCGACCGGAGATCGTGCCCACCTGTTGTAGCTGTGGCACCGTGGAGCAGGCATGGTCCGGGCGCCACTCCGTGTCGGACCATGCCTCATCGCGCTGGCGCCACGGTGCCTGATCGCACCTCAGGGCTATGTCGGTGTGGTTTTCGCGCTTGGTGTGTTGTTCTCGTCGATGCTCTCGGTTGTGTCGAGTGTGACGGAGCGGGTTTCCTTCGCGATGAGCGCGGCGATCAGCGACACCATGCCCATGGCCGCGAGACAGGCGCCGATCGCGTAACCGGTGGCGAACTTCACGTACAGCACGAGCGCGATGACCGGCGCGAGCGAACCGGCGACGACGGAGGCAAGGTGGTACGCGAGGGAGATACCTGGGTAGCGGATCCGGGTGGGGAAGAGCTCGGAGAAGAAGGTACCGATCACCGAACTGTAGGCGGCGAAGATCACGAGAGCACACGTGCATAATCGCGAACACCGAGGAACGGCCGCCCGTCCGTCCGGATCACAAGATCGTCGACAGCACCCAGGCCCTTGACCAGCTTGGAGATAAGACCATCAAACTGGACAGTCCGCGAGAACGACGCCATCCCCGGCGGCGCAGCCCAATCATGCGTCTGGACGGTGTGGGTTCCTTAGACACCATCCGCTTTCCGAACGTGATCGTTTGGTTCGGGCTGGGTGGGCATGAACTCCGCCTGGCGGCGGGAGAGATGGGCGTGTTTCGTCCGTTCGTCTCGCTTGTGGAGGTGGCTGGTGCCGTCGGTGCTCGGTCTGCTGGAGGCCCGGGAGAAGAAGGTCCGGGAAGAGGTGGCGCGGTTGCAGGAGGAGGCCGAGCGGGTGCGGGCGGCGCTC